>DATLCC010000119.1:0-8975 GCA_035526585.1 Thermoplasmatota archaeon
CTGGGCGAGGGCCCGTGGGAGCGCATGTCGTGTGGCGACTCCCCGCGCGCGGAGACGACGCTTGCGCCCGGCGAGACCTGGCCGCACCGCTTCTCCTGGGACGCGAGCTATCAGGCTGGGCCGTGCGAGCCGGGCTGCGACGCGCGCCGGCTGACGCCCGCGGACCTGGGCGACCACGTCGTCCAGGTCGACCTGATGTTGCCGAACGGAAGCCACGCGATGGCGAGCGCGAACGTGACGGTCCTCCCCGCGCTCCTTCCGGAGCTCCCGCCCTCTGGCGACATCCGCATCCTCCTCGACAATGCCACGCTCCGAGCGGGCGAGGCGGTGGCGGTCCGCGTGCAGAACGTCGGCAACGGGACCTATGCCTACAACCCCTACTACGAGGCGTGCGGCTGGCGCTACTACGACGACCAGGCCCGCCCGTTCCGCATCCCTCCGGGCACGCACTGCGACCTCATGGGGGAGCAGCCGATCGCGCCCGGCGCGACGGTGGACGCGTTCCATTGGTCTCTGGACGAATGCGTGATCGACCTGTGGGGGTGCGGGAGCGCCGCGCCCCTCGCGCCGGGGGTCTACCACATCCGGGCGCGCTTCTGCATCTATGACGGAGCCTTCTCGGCGAGCGACACCTGCGTGCCCGTCGGGGCGAGCTTCCGGATCGAATGACCGGCGCGCGACCCGATGGGCTCGAAGGTCTCAACGCGTTCTCGGCGCGCCCTTCTCGCTCGCCGCAGGCATCGCGGCGCTCCTGCTCGCATGGACGCCGGATCGGCGCGGCGCGCGGTGGACCGCGATCGGATTGGCGCTCGCCGGGCTCGCAACGGTGCTCGTTGCCCACATCGGGACCGTGCGACGCGATCGGATGTACGCAGGGCTCGCGGGAGGGCTTGCGCTCGCGTGCTACGTGGTGGGAAGAGTGCCCGGTGACGCTTGCATAGCAAGTCGAACGCGCGCGCCAAAATGCCAAGGCCCGGTCCAGAGGGTGAGGGCGAGGGGAGAATGGGGCGAGGACTCTGGGGGGCGAGCCCCCCAGACCCCCCTTGTAGGGCCGGAACCGTGATTTGAACACGAGTCCAGGGATCCACAGTCCCCGAGGATGAACCAAGCTACCCCATTCCGGCCAGGGATGGTGGGCTCTGCACTCGCCTCGCGCTCTTAAACGTTTCTCAGACCACGCCCGTGCCTGCGGGCACGCCTTGTCGTCAGGATCCTGAGGGATTCAGACCAGCGTTCCGACGCTTTCCCACTTGACGCGATAGATGCGGACGTCGTTCTCGTCGTAGAGCGTCTCGAAGTAGCGCGCGTCCTCGAACTTCACGATCGCGGCCTCGGTCATGGGCGCGCTGTTCTCCCATTGCAGGAGCGTCACGCCCTCCTCGATGCCGGGCGTGACCATCACGTGGTCGACGCGCACGTGCTCCCCCTTGGATGGGACGTGCGCGCTCGAGAGCTCGCGAAGCGCGACGATGGGGTCGTCGCTGTGGTAGGTGTCGGGCGCGTAGTCCCACGTGGGGGCGAGGTGCGCGAGCCCGAAGAGCAGCGAGGAGAGGCGGTGGTCCGCGGCGATCGTGCTGTCGCGCGGGAGATGGTCGCCGGCCCAGCGCACGCCTTCGAGCTCCGCGCGCGTCATGCCTTCCTCGAAGCCGCCCAGTGTCTCGCGCGGCGGGAGGCTCAGGACCGATGAGACGAGGAGGAGGGCGGCGATGCCGACCATGAAGTTGGCGCGCACGCGGGGCCGGTCGCTGGGCAGGCGCTCGGAGAGCGCCTGGTCGTACCACATGAGCATGCCGACCGCAAGGAGCGGCGCCATGGCCTCCAGCATGTAGTCGACGTGGCGGAACGGGAAGAGCACGTGGCTGTTCGTCGCGATCGCGAACGCGAGCGAGCCGAGGATGGCGTAGAGCCACGCGACGAGCATGCTGCCGTGGCGGTGGAAGCGGACGCTCGCGAGCCCCAGCGGCAGGAAGGAGAGCCACGCCACGAGCGGGATCGCGTAGACGATCGTGGGCCAGCCAAGCTCGATGTTCGTGCCGGGAAGCCGCACGAAGACGAGGATGAGGAGCACGCCGAGGAAGCCGAAGAAGCCGCCCAGGATGTAGGCGCGTTGGCGGCGGAAGTTCGGATAGCGTGGGTTGAGGTGCCAGGGCGAGCGCGCGCGCCGCAGCATCACGAGCGCCGGAAGCGAGGCGAGCGCGGCGAGGAAGAGGAAGGCGGTGATCCACGGGTTGAACGGGAGCGCGTCGCCGACGATCTCGTCGCGGAACGGCTTCGCGACGGCGAGCCACCAGACGAGCGCGAGCGCAAGGAAGGCGCCGACGACGGGGATCTCGACGCGCAGGCGGTGCGCGTCGGAATGGCGCTGCGTCATCTCGCGGTAGAAAGGGATGAAGGCGAGCGCACCGATCGCGAAGTAGGTGCTGAGGTGATGCGTCAGCACGAGGGCGACGCCGAGCACGGCGAGGAGCACGACGTTCCAGCGGTCGCGGTACATGTCCGGGACGAGCGCGAGGAGGCCGAGCACGAAGACCTGCCCCAGCGCGCCTGGCATCGGGTGGCTCGTCGTGATGACGATCCCGCCGCAGACGGCGACGAAAGCGCCCGAGAGGACGCCGGCGCGCGGGTCGCTCGTCACGCGGTAGGCGATGAGCCCCACGAGGACGCCGGTGAGCGAGGCGACGATGGGCGTCGTCCACTGCGTTGCGTAGAAGACGTCGACGCCGGTGATCGCGTGCACGGCGCCCGAGAGCACGAACATGCCAGGGAAATACGGATACGCGAGCCCCCATCCATCGTAGGGGAACGAGACGCGCCCGGTCTCCGCGAGCTGCTTCGTGAGGAAGAGGTACTCGCCCGAGTCGGATCCCCACACGCCGTAGCGGACGGCGGGATGGAGGCGCGTGATCAGGCCGGCGAGGAGGATCGCCGCGAAAAGCCAAGGCGCCGCGCGTCGGAAGGCCGGGCCCGCGAAGAGGAAGACCTCCCCGGGTCCCTCGCGCCGGAGGCGCTGGAGCCTGGCCGCCATCGCGGCGCAATCCACGGTTCGGACTTAAAGGCGCGCGCCCGGACCTCGGTCCGCGTCGCGTCCGCGTCCGCTTCCTGCTGCTTCACATCGCGGGCAGCCGGTAGACGCCGGAGCCGCCCGCCTTCTTCTTGGGCAGGACGACCTCGAGGATCCCGTTGTTGAGGCGAGCCTCGGCGGACGCCGGGTCGACCTCGGCGGGGAGCGGGATCGCGCGCTCGAACTCCTGGTACGCGATGCCCGATCTCTTGGCCTTGATCGCGGCCTCGACGGAGCTTCGCGGCAGCGCGGCGATCACGACGCGGTGCGGCGAGACATCCACGCGGATGTCCTCACGATCGGCCCCGGCCATCTCGCAAGTGAGCACGAAGCCCGTAGGCTCCTCGATGATCTCCATCGCAGGAGAGCGCGGCGTCGCGTCGCGCGTGATGGCTTCCACCGCTTGGAGGACATCGTCAAGGCCGTCCGGCGGCGTCGAGGGGACAGTCGGAGACACGGTCGTTTCCCATACTCACTGCCCGTTCCTACGCCCATAAGCGGACTGGCACAAGAATGGAAGCTTTCATCAGCCAAGCGCCAGTGATATCCTCTCGTGCTCACGGTCGTGGGGACGGTCGCTTTCGACACGCTCGCGCGCGTGAAGGCGCTCGCCTCGCCCGAGCAGACGGCCGGCATCGCGACCCTTCAGGCCGACGCGCCCGGCGGCACGGCCGGCAACGTCGCGCTCGCGCTCGCTCGCCTGGGCGCTCCTTCGCGGCTGCTCGCCTCGGTCGGGCGCGACTTCGAGCGCAGCGCCTACGCGCACCTGCTCTCCGGTGCGGGCATCGACACGAGCGCGCTCGCGGTGGGCGAGCTGCCGACGGCGCGCGCGTACATCTTCTTCGACGACAAGGCGTCGCAGGTCACGTACTTCTACGGCGGCGCCTCCACCGAGCTCACGCTGCGCCCCGAGTCGCTCGCCCGAGGCCGCGTCCACTTCTGCGCCGGCGAGATCTCGCAGTACCCGTCCCTCATGGACGCGGCGGATTGGGTCTCGTTCGATCCCGGCCAGGAGCTCTTCCACCGCGACTTCGCACAGATCGAGGCGTGCCTGCCGCTCGTGGACCTGCTCTTCGTGAACAGGCACGAGCTGGAGGTCGTCGAGGCGCGCGGCTGGGACCTCCGCCGCCTCTTCGACGCGGGCCCCGAAGCGATCGTCGAGACGCGCGGCGGCGAAGGCACGCTCGTGCACACGCCGGCGGGCCGCTTCGCCGCGCCCGCGATCAGCGTGCCTGCCGTCGACCCGACCGGCGCTGGCGACGCGCACCGCGCGGGTTTCCTGTACGCGCTCGAGCGCGGCGCGGACCTCGGCCGGTCGGCGCGGTTCGCGAACGTCCTCGGCAGCTTCGCCGTCGAGCACGTGGGCGCGCAGGCGGGGCACCCCACGCTCGCGCAGGCGATCGAGCGCTACGAGAAGGCGTACGCCGAGAGGCCGTTCTAGACCGCTGGCCTCAGCACCGGCGGCACCGTCGCGAGCTCGGGCGCGCAGGTCGTGTCCGGGGCGGCCTCGTAGATCGCGCGCTCGACCTCGAGATCGGCGTCCCCTTCGAGGTGCACCATGATATCACCAAGCGGCGAGCGCAGCGGGCCGAAGTGCGCGCGGCCGACCGCCGCCGCCTGCTTCCCCAGCCAGAACGTCGCGCTCATGCCCTCGGGAGCGAGCCCCGCGAGCATCTGGCCGCGCGCGGTGTCCTGGATCTGGGTGCTGCGGATGAGCTCGGCGAGGCGCGCGAGCGAGGGCGCGGCGGCGCTCGCCTCGTCGGGTGCGACCTTCACGTCCGCGCCAGGGAAGAGCTTCGCGATCGCCGCGGCGACCTTCGCGGGATCCTCCGTCGGGCGGATGGGCGCGCGCACGCTGATGCGGAGCATCGGGCCGCGCAATCGCTCAGGTCGCAAAAAGCCATGGGCGCCGGGATGACGAGACCCCCGAGAGCATTCCGTCACGCCGACCGGGGGGCGGCAGCGCGCTCGCCGTACGCTGCGGCGCCGATGCCCAGCAGATACAGCACGACGATCGGGACGGCAAGCAGGAGCTGGGAGATGACGGACGGGTCGGGCGTGATGAAGCCCGCGATGACGACGATCGCGAGGACGGCATGCCGCAGGTAACGCGCGAACGTCCTCGCGTGGATGAGGCCGAGGCGCGCGAGGACGAACATGACGACAGGCAGCTCGAAGGCGGCGCCCAGCGCGAGCACGATGAGGAGCGCGAAGCTCACGAGGTCGCCGACGGCAAGGAGCGGCGTCGCGCCGATGCCGGGCGCGTAGTCGTAGAGCGTGCGGATCATGAGCGGCGCCATGAGGAGGTAGCCCAGGAGCGCGCCCGCGAGGAAGAGCCCCGTCACGAGCGGCAGGACGCGCAGCGCGACGCCGCGCTCCTTGGGGGCGAGGCCCGGCCCGAGGAACGCCGCGATCTCGTAGACGAGGAGCGGGAGCACGGTCGCGAGCGAGAGGAAGAGGCACATGCCCACCTGCGCGAGCACCGCGTCGGCGGGGCGCAGCACGACGAGCTGCACGTCGGGCGGCACCAGCCGCTCGGAGAGCGCCTCGAACGCGCGCGCGGAGACGCTCGCGTCCGCGCCCCACGTGGGCACGACCCAGCCTCCCGCCATGCGAAGGCCGCTCGTGAAGTAGAACAGGTTGAAGAGCGCGAAGAGGAGCACGGGCGGCAGCAGGCGCGCCTGGAGCTCCGCGAGGTGATCGAGGAGCTTCTGCGGCTCCCGCCCTTCGAGCGGAGGGCGCACGCGATGCCACACGAGCGTGCCCACGAGCACGACGAGCGCGAAGCCCGCCACGGTGAGGAAGAGGGGCATCTCGCCCACGCGGCCAGGCTCGACCACCTGGATCGACACGGCGTCGCCTGGCCGCACCGGGGAGGACCAGGCGCCCTGGAGGAACGTCGCGTCCGGGCTCTCCGCGACGCGGCCGTCCCCGGGCACGACGCGAAGCGTCGCCTCGTCCACGCCCTCGGGCGCGACGAAGCGCGCCAGGTACGGGCGACGCTCCGGGATGTCGAAGCGCACGATCACCGCCGTCGCGTCGCCGGGCGCCACGACCGAGAGCGTGCTCGGCCCCGCCGCCGACCAGGAGGCCTCGAAACCGCCCTCGGCGAGCCGCACGAGGACCTCGTGGAGGCGCGCGTTCGCGGGGACCCACACCTTCACGGCGCGCGGCGCGTCCTGCGGGACGAGGTCCACGCGGGATTCACCGTTCCAGACGGTGCCCGAGCCGGTGAGGGTGACGGATGCCGACGCCGCCGATGCGGACGACTGGACGAGGACGAAGACGAGGACGAAGGCGAGGGGAGGGCCGAAGGACGAGGCGAGGCGTAGGACGGGTCCCCCCGCCCTCGGCCGCCCCTCGACCACGGAGGCTCGCCTCGACCTCGTCTGCGCCTTCGTCCTCGTCCTCCGTAGCACGGTCACGGTCGCCACCACCCGAGCGCGAGCAGGAAGATGATCAGGATCCCCAGCACCAGGAACCCGTTCGCGACATACCACGCGACCTGCATGTAGCGCGCCATGCGGGGGCGGTCGGCCTGCAGGTCGAGGAGGCGATCCTCGATCCGGCGCCAGAAGGCCACGGCCGCGCCGAGGCGGGGGGCGCCGATGAAGCTATCCTTCCGTTCAATGGCTGGTACACACAGGTTTTTAAACCCCCCATCGTCGGGTGTTTCGAGGAGTGCCCATGCGAACGTTCCTGGTCGCCGCCCTGCTGCTCTCGTCCGTCTTCGCCCTGCCCGCCGCGTCGGCCAAGGCCTTCGCGGACGATCCGCAGGGGGACGTCACGACGGAGATCTTCGGCGCGCCCGCCGTCCCGGGCTCCGCGCCCGGCGCCGATGCCGCGGACCTCCTCGCGATGGAGGTCCAGGAGGACGCGGAGAAGCTCGTGTTCGTCGTGCAGGTGACGAAGCTCGAGCAGCAGTACTCGTTCGCGCAGTACCAGATCCACTTCAGCTGGCAGAAGACGGACTACACCGTCGCCATCGACCGCCAGGTCGCGCAGGGCGTGATCGAGGACGATTCCAGCGCGCGCCTCTACTCCGACGACGAGGAGAACGGGTTCGACTCGCTGGCGCAGCTCGAGCACACGATGGATGTCGCGAAGGGCACCATCACGGTGCAGGTCCCCAAGGCCTACATCCTCAGCGACAAGGGCAAGTTCCCGCTCCTCGGGGACGAGCTCAAGGACGTCTACGTCGAGGCCGCCTCTCACGCGACGCTCTTCTCCTTCACCGCCGACTCGTACGATCGCATGCCCGACTCGGGCGAGCTGAAGTATCCGTTCCTCTTCGGCGACCTCGCCGCGGGGCACATCCGGCTCGACGCCGACGAGCGCGTGCGCGTCTCCAACGGCGGCGCGACGACCTTCGTCTACCGCGTCACCGTGTCCAACAAGGGCGAGGTCGACGACTCGGTCGACCTCAGCGTGCACGACCTGCCGCCCGAGTGGAACGCGACCGTGCAGACGCCGCTGCGCATCCCCGGCGGCGCCGAGCGCAGCGTCGCGGTCCTCGTCTCCGTCCCCTTCGCGCACGAGCACGGCGGCTTCAGCAGCTTCAACCTCACCGCGACGAGCCAGCGCGACGCCGCGAGCGCCGCGAGCGTCCGGATGGGCGTGCTCCACACGCCGATCCCGCAGCCCGCCGGGCACCACAGCGAGCTCTACCTCCACGCGGAGAACTTCAACGCGGGCATCTTCGGCGACGTCTTCCCATTCACGCAGAGCTCGATGAACACGGAGTCCGTCCACGACGCGGACGCGCCCGAGGCGGGCGCGAACTTCAACGGCGACGGCCTGGGCTGGGCCATCCCGCTCACGCCCGGCCTGCGCATGGGCATGGACTTCGATCTCGAGAGGACGGGAACGATCGCCGGCGCGATCATCGGCCACCAGGCGCAGGGCACGGGCTCCCTCTCCGGCACGCTCTACCTCGTGCAGCAGAGCGGCGAGGGCTCGATCGATTGGAGCGAGGGCGTCGTGCTCGGCGAGACGGACGCGCAGGACCTGACGTTCGACCTCAACACGCCGCAGCCCTTCAGTCTCACGCTCACGCCCACCGAAGACGCGGATTACATCCCCTACGCGCGCGGGCAGAACCTCGTCCTGCTCCTTACCCTCGACTCGGGCGAGGGCGCCGGGAACTTCTGCTGCCTGCCCGGCACGACGCCCGGCCTCACGACGGCCGACTTCAAGATGACGCTCCCGCTCAACGAGTACCACGACAAGCTCAACGGCCTCGCCGAGGCGGGCGACATGCTCGAGATCAAGGCGGGCGGCCCCGTCGAGAAGACCGGCCTCCCCGGCACCACGATGACGTACGCGTTCACGCTCGTGAACCACGGCGCGAGCGAAGAGACGATCGACCTCGACCTCGCGGGCACGGACGCGCTCCTTGGCACGCTCGTCCCGAACGGCGCCGTGACGCTGGGCTCGAAGGAGACGCGCGAGCTCACGCTCGCCGTGAACATCCCGACGGGCAAGAACGACGGCGAGGAGCTCGAGGTCCTGATCTTCGCCCACGCGCAGGAGGATCCCTCGAAGAGCGCGATCGCGCGCACGAAGACCGTCATCGGCAAGCCCGGCTCCGGCGAGCTCGCGGCGGACGAGACCGGAGTCCTCCTCGCCGCGCAGGAGCGCGAAGAGAAGGACTCGCCCGGGCCGGGCGCGCTCGTGGCGCTCGCCGGCATCGGCGCGGCGCTCCTCCTCGCGCGCCGCAAGAAGCAGGCGTGAGCCCATGCGCGCGCTTGTCCTCCCCCTCGTCCTCCTCGCGGCCGCCTTCGCGCTCCCCTGCGCGAGCGCGGCCGATCATCTCTTCAGCGATGCGACAGGCGACGTGAAGTACGTGAGCGCCGTCGCGAGCACGCCGCTTCCCGCGGCCCCCGCCGCGCCGGAAGGGTTCTCCCGGTCCGCG
>DATLCC010000120.1:0-34838 GCA_035526585.1 Thermoplasmatota archaeon
TCGGCGATGAGCGGATCGAGCTTCAGCTTCTCCTCGACGGTGACGGGCGCGATCTTCTTGCCGGTGTTGAGGACCTCGATCTCCTTCTTGCGATCGACGATCTTGAGGTAGCCGTCCTCGTCGAACTGGCCGATGTCACCCGTCCTGAACCAGCCATCGTCGGTGAACGCGTCCTTCGTCTCGCCCGCGAGGTTGTAGTAGCCCTTGAAGACGTTCGGGCCTTTCATCAGCACCTCGCCGTCGTCGGCGAGCGTCTGCTCCATCCCCGGGAAGGGCGGGCCGACGGTGCCCGGCTTGAACTTCCACGGGAGGTTCACGTTCGAGGGCGCGCTTGTTTCCGTAAGACCGTACCCCTCGAAGATCGGCACGCCGATGCCCTGGAAGAAGTAGAGGAGGTCGGGCCGGATGGCGGCCGAGCCGGTGATGCCGATCTTGAGGTGCGTGAGGCCGAGCGCCTCGCGGAGCTTGCGGTAGACCAGCCGGTCGAAGACCGAGTGCTTGAGCCTCAGTCCGAAGCCCGCCGAGCCGCCGTTGCTGATCGCCTTGCCGTGCTCGCGGGCGGTGTCCGCCGCGGAATGGAAGATCTTCCGCTTGCGCTCTTCCCCATCGTCGACCTTCTTGAGGATCTGCGCGTACATGCGCTCGTAGAGGCGCGGCACGCTTGCGACGTAGACGGGGCGCGTCTCCTTGAGGTCGTCCACGAGGGTGGCGGGCGTGCCGAAGTTGACGACGGCGTTGAGGTGCACCGCGTGCTGGAGCTCGAGGCGGCCGTAGCAGTGCGCGAGCGGGAGGAAGACGAGCGTGCTCGTGGCCTCGGGTACCTGGAGCACCTTCTGGGCGGCGAGGACGGCGGAGACGAAGTTCTTGTGCGTGAGGATCGCGCCCTTGGGCACGCCCGTCGTGCCGCTCGTGTAGACGAGCGTGCAGATGTCGTCGGGGCGTCCGGCGTCGATGCGCGCCTGGAGCTTCCCGGGGTTCGCGCCGGCGTACTGGCGACCCTCCTCGCGGAAGGCGGCGAGGGTCGTCGTGATCTTGGCGAGCTGCGGGGGAAGCTGGCACTCCACGAACGTGATGACGCGCTTCACCTGCGGGTTCGTGGCGACGGCCTTCGCGACCTTGTCGAGCTGCTTCTGGTCCTCGGCGAAGACGACCGTGCTCTGGGAGTCCTTCAACAGGTACGCGACCTGCTCGTCGGTGAGCGTGGGATAGACGGTGACGACGGTGCCGCCCGCGGAGAGGATGCCGTAGTCTGCGAGGGACCATTCCATGCGCGTCTCGGAGACGAGCGCCGCGCGCTCGCCCTGGCCGAGGCCGGTCGAGAGGAGCGCGTTGCCGACCTCGTGGACGGCGTCGCGCACCTGCGACCACGTCCACTCGCGGTAGGGTTGTCCCTTCGCGGGGCGCGCGCGGAAGCCGACGCGCTCGGGGTGCATCGCGGCCTTCTGGTGGAAGTGCTGCGCGAGCGTGATCGCGGGCACCTCGAGGGGGCCGCCGGAATAGACCTTCATGGCGCGAACACGTGCTGACCGCGCTTAAACCCACGGGCCTCCCGATGCCGGATGGACATCGAGGAAAGCTGTTGCTTCGCCTTCAGAAGCCATGGAGTGAGTCGCCCTCGTACACGCCGCCACACGTGTCGTCGTGGACCTCATCCTCGCGCTGGAGCCCGTCGACGCCGTTCGTCTCCTGGTAGAGCCAGATGGAGAAGAGGCACTCGGGCTGACACACATCGTTGTCGACGTAGAAGCGCCCGACGCCGGTCTCGCCTGTGTCGACCTCGGGATCGGAGGTGGTGGCGACACATTCGTCCGCGCACACGGGGACCGCGATGGCAAGGAGCGCAACGAACAGGAGGAGAGTTCGCATGAGAAGCCTCGGACGGCGATGGTCGCTACCGACCAAGGATGTGCCGATGCGCGCGTCGCGAGTTTGTAGGCGCAAGGGTGGAGCGTTCGCTCGGAGGAGCGCTTGGAAAAAAGGACCGGGGCGTGCGGCGCCCGATATCAATAGGCGAGGACGAAGGTGCGGCACCCCTCAGGTGACCGCCTTCGTCCGGGCCGAGGGGACTCGGCGAGGACGAAGGTGCGGCACCCTCAGGTGACCGCCTTCGTCCGGGTGCCGGCCTGTCCCTTCTTGCCTTGGAACTTGGCGGCGTCCAGGTCCAGGTCGAAGTCCTTGTCCTTCGCTTCGGCGACCTCGAAGGTGTCGCCTAGCTCGAGCTTCACTTCTGCGGCCTTCTCGCTCTTTGCCTTCTTCTTCAGTTTTCGTTGGGTCACAGGTTCACCCCCTTGGTGCTTCGGCCGCGCGCGGTCTTGCGCGCGGGGGAATGGGACGGAAGGTCGACCTGCGGGATGTCGAGGTCGAGCTTCTTCGTGTCGGCTTTCGTGGCGTCGTAGGTCGTGATCGTGGCCTTCACCGCGTAGCGCAGGAAGTCGCTGCGGTTGCGGAACTCGCCCGCGTCCACGAGCCGCTGGATGGCGGCGCGGTCGCGCGGGCCGAGCCGGAAGGTCACCATCTCGTCCTCGGACATGGTATTACGTTCGTATTACGGAGACTTGAATGTTGTGGCTTCGGGCTTGGGGCTTGGGGGCTTGGGCCGCCCGCCTGGCGGCACGGTTGGCGCAAGCACCCCCAGCGGTGGTGGGAGGGCCCTGAAGCTGCGGACCCCCCGAGAATGCTCGATGCATGATCTCCCTGAGGGACGGCATGATCTGCTCGTGGAACCCCACGGAGCGACCACGCGCGGCGCGTGCACCTGCGGGCTCTGGCAGCGCGATGTCGACGCGCAGGTCGTAGCCGTGACGGGCCGCTCCCGCGAAGAGGCGCTGCGCGCCGGGCACGAGCTGCACACGCGCGGCCTCGACACGCCCGCGCCCGCACCTGTGGACGCGTGAGCGTCAGAAGATGATGGTGTCGCCGGGCCCGGCGGCCCCGCCGCAGGTATCATCGTGGGACTCGTCGCCCCGCTGGAGTCCTTCGACGCTATTGGATTCCTGGTAGGTCCAGATCGAGAATACGAGACCGCACGAAGCACAAGCGTAGTTGTCGACGTAGGCGCGCGGCACACCTTCGCCGCGGTCGCCTGTGTCCACCTCGGGTATGCTCGTCGTCATCTGGCAATCCGCGCGAGCAGGCGCCGCGACGAGGAAGGCCGTCGTGATAGCAAGGAGCGGGAGCGCGCGCATCAGATGATCACCGTGTCTCCAGGCCCGGCCGCGCCGCCGCAGGTGTCGTCGACGACCTCGTCGCCACGCTGAAGGCCATCGAGGCCGTTCGACTCTTCGTAGACCCAGATGCTGAAGATCGGGCCGGCGGTCTGGATCACATCGTTGTCGACGTAATATCGGGGGAGGTCGGGACCGTGATCGCCGGTGTCGACCTCGGGCGTGGAGGTCGTCATCTCGCACGTGGCCTCCGCGGGCGCGGCGACGAGGAAGGCGGCGATGATGGCAAGGAGCAGAAGGGCGCGCATGTCATACCTCAGAGAAGCACCGTGTCGCCCGCGATCGCGCCGCCGCAGGTGTCGTCGACGACGTCGTCTTGCCGCTGGAGACCAGGGATCCCGTTGGACTCCTGGTACACCCACTTGCCGCCAAGCGGCGTGATGCAATGGTCGTTGGGCGGGCTCGGGTCGACGCCTTCGCAGTCGTCGGCCACGTAGAGCGCGCCCGCGACGTCGAGCTGGGGCGTCGTCGTCGTGGGCACGCAGCCGTCGGCGAGGGCGGGCGCGGCGAGGGCGGTCGCCAGCAGGCAAGAGACGAAGAGGCTGCGGGGCGTGATATCACGCAGAAAAGGGGTCGGTCGCACGATGGTCTCCCGCCGCATCGATGTGCGGAGGTGACCTTAGCGTTGCCGCCGGAGAGTGGGTACGTCGAGGATGAAATCTCTCTCTTTCATCGCCGTCGCGGGGAAACGCTCCCCCAGCCGAGGGCTCACGTCGGATGCGCCGCTGCGCTCTCCGAGCCAGACCAAGGGGCGCGTCGGCGCGCGGCGCACGAGGCGGCTCTCGTCGATCTCGCGCATCAGAGGTGCCCCATGAGGAGCAGCGTCGGCTGCGAGAGCATCTGGATGACGACCTGCTGGAACTCAGCCGCGATACGGACGCGCGCTGCGGGACCGGCGCTTCGCGCCTCGCGCGTCCTCTCGCGACTGAGTTCACGGGAGATCATCACAGATGCCCCATCAGGAGGAGCGTCGGCTGGCTCAAGAGCTGGATGATCACCTGTTGGAACTCAGCCGCGATGTGTCCGTCGATCCAGCGGTGGTCGTAGCTTCCCGAGATGTTCATGCGGTCGCGGACGACGACCTGGCGCGTCGTCTGGTCGACCGCGGCGCGCGCTTCGATCTTGTGGATCCCGAGGATCCCGACCTCGGGGTGGTTGATGACAGGAGTCGCGCCGAGGCCTCCGCTCTTTCCGAGGCTCGTGATCGTGAACGTGGAGCCGGTGAGGTCCGCCATCGAGGCCTTTCCCGTGCGCGCCTTTTCGCTGAGGTGCTCGATGTCGCGCGCGATCTCGAAGATGCTCTTCTTGTCCGCGTCGCGCACGACGACGACCATGAGGCCGCGCTCGGTCGCCGTGGCGATGCCGATGTGGAACTCCTTCTTGCGCACGAGCGTCTTGTCGTGCTCGTTCGACCACGCGTTGATATCAGGGTACTTCTTGAGGCCCGCGACGACCGCCTTCACGATGAACGGAAGGTAGGACAGGCGCACGCCCATGCCGTGCGCGAGCTCCTTCGCGTCGGCGCGCAGCTTCACGAGGTCCGTGACATCGGCCTCGTCCCAGTAGGTGAACGGGACCGCGTGCGCCTCGCTGCGCTGCATGTTCTCGTGGATCGCCTTGCGGAGGCCTTTGAGCTGGACGACCTCGTCCCCTTGGGCAGAGGCGAGGGCCGGGGCCGAGGCGGGGCCCTGGGCCGGGGCCGGACCACGAGCGAGGAACTGCTGCCAGTCCTGTTGCGTGACGCGCCCGTTGGGGCCGCTCGCGGGGATGACGTTGAGGTCGATGCCCTTCTCGCGCGCCTGCCAGCGGATCGCGGGCGCCGCGAGCGTCGCGGAGCGCGCCGCGGCCGGCTGCGCGTGCACCTGCACCTGCGCCGCGGCGGCCTGCGCGGGCGCGGGCTTCTGCGCCTGCTGCTTCTTGAGCTTCGAGCCGCCCGAGAAGTCGGTGGGAAGATCGAAGAGCGTCTTCTCCTCCTCGGGCGCCTTCGTCGCCTGAGGAGCAGCCGCTGCGGCGGCCGGGGAGCCCGCAGGCTCGATGGTGACGATCACGTCGCCGACCTTCACGACCTGACCCTCCTTGGCGAGGAGGTCCTTGATCGCGCCCGTCTTCGGGCTCTTGATCATGACCGTCGCCTTGTCGGTCATGACCTCGACCATGTCCTGGTCCTCCTTCACGGATTGGCCGGGCTTCACGTGCCAGGCGACGATCTCGCCTTCGTGGACGCCTTCCGCGATGTCGGGAAGCTTGAACTGGAAGACCATGTGGACCCCTGTTGGCCGCGCCAGGCGAGCGGGGGTCTTTAATGGTATCGGGCCACCAAGCCACACTTATCTCACCGGAGGCCCCATGCTCCCGCGTGGACCCCGACGAGCGCTTTGCCAAGCGCGTCCGCGGCGCCGCGCTGCTGCGCGCCGTCCCCGCGCAAAGGACGCTCGAGATGGCGTTCGAGATCATCCGCGTGACACGCGATATCAACACGGCGGCTGCGCATGCGTCCACTTGAAGAGACCGCGCTCGCCTTCGATCGCGCCGCCCGCGCGGCGATGGTCCCCTATGCGCTCGTGGGCGGGTTCGCCGTGTCTGCGTGGGGACAGCCCCGATCCACGAGCGACGTCGATGCTCTCGTTGTCCTCCCCGATGCCAAGGTCGAGAGCTTCGCGGCGGCGATCAGGCACGAGGGACTCACCGTGAGCATGGCCGACCTGCGCGACGTGCTCCGCCAGGGCGGCCACGTCACGATCTTCGACCCCGAGTCGAGCTTCCATGTGGACGCGAAGCTGTGTCGCACAGCTTCCGAGCGCGAGCAGGTGGAGCAGGCGGCAGAGGTGCCGTTCCACGGCGCGAAGCTGCGGTTCGCCCGCGCGGAAGACACGGTCGCGTACAAGCTCCTCTACGGCACGCCGCAGGACGTGAACGACGCGGCGACGATCCTTGCCCGGCAGGCGGGAAAGCTGGACGAAGGGCGGCTCATGTCCATCGCCCTGAAGCTCGGCGTCGCCCCCGCGCTCCGCGAGCTCGAGGCGAAGGTACAGCGCGGCCTGAAGGGCGAGCGATAGAAACGCCTCCCGACTCTACCCGGCCCATAGTTCCGAGAGGGGGTTCCTTGGTGTTGCAAGCTCGTTGAGATTCTGGCGCCTTTCGAAATCCATACATTTCATGGACTCCGTCCACACAGGCGGGTCCACGTGGAACAAAACCTGTCTGCGCTCGAAAAGGAGATCCGGCAACTTGAGCGGATCCTTCAAACAACAGCCCTCACCCCGAAACGGGAAGGTGAGCTTCAGCAGGAGCTCGATTCAAAGGTCGTTCTTTACAAGGCAGCCAAGGCCGAGATTGCTTCCGCTTCCTCTGAAGTTCGGGCTCTGCGCGCCGAAGTTCGAGACTTGCAGCGGGACGTGGAATCGCTAGCTGCATCACTTCCGGGAGGTGCCGCGATAGTGGCTTCTCTTATCGCGAAAAGGGGAATACTCGCCCAACTCGCAAGAAAAAACAAATCGGCGCCGCCAGCATCAGATAGTCCGGAAGAGGGGGAGTGGTACGACGACGAAGATGATGCGACAGGCGTGACGGCGAGTGACGAGGAGGACGATGTTTCCATGTACGACCCCGGCTGGGGTGAGAACGATTAGAACGCCTTGCTCTTGCGGATGAAGTGCAAGATGCGCTCCGTCGTCGGCATGTAGTCGTGCTCGAGCGTGTACGGGAACGGCGTGTCGAAGCCCGCGACGCGGTAGAGGGGCGCCTGCAGGTATTCGATGGCGTTCTCGGCGATGAACGCGTTGATCTCGCCGCCGAAGCCGCCGGTCTTCGGCGCTTCGTAGACGCTGATAGCACGTCCGGTCTTCTTGACCGACTTCAAGACCGCATCGCCGTCGAAGGGCATGAGCGAGCGCAGATCGAGGACTTCGACCGAGATGCCTTCGGCTTCCGCCTGCTTCGCGGCTTCGAGGGAGACGTGCGTCATCGCGCCGTAGGTGATGATGGTCATGTCCTGGCCTTCGCGCGCGATGCGGGCCTTCCCGAGAGGGACCGTGTAGGCCTGCTCGGGGACCTCTTCCTTGATCGCGCGGTAGACGCGCTTGGGCTCCATGAAGATCACGGGGTCCGGGTCGCGGATGCTCTGGATCAGGAGCCCCTTGGCGTCGTAGGGCGTCGAGGGGATCACGACCTTGAGTCCCGGCGTGTGCGCGAAGTACGCCTCTCCGGATTGGGAATGGTAGTGACCGCCCCGGATGCCGCCGCCGTACGGGGTCCTGATGACCATGGGCACGGAGTATTGGCCGCCGGATCGGTAGCGGATCTTCGCCGCTTCGTTCACGATCTGGTCGAAGGCGGGGAAGATGAAATCCTGGAACTGGATCTCGGGAACGGGCTTCAGGCCGTAGAGCGCCATGCCGATCGCGCTCCCGATGATCCCGGCCTCGGCGAGCGGCGTGTCGAAGACGCGCTCCTCGCCGAACTCCGCCTGGAGCCCGTCGGTCGCGCGGAAGACGCCGCCGTTCTTGCCGACGTCCTCGCCGAAGACGAGGACGTCCTTGTCGAGGCGCATCTCGGTGCGGAGGGCGTCGGTGACGGCTTGGATCAGCGTGAGGTTCGGCATTTACTCGACACTCTCCTGGAGCTCCTTGTACTGCGTCTCGAGATGCCACGGGACGTCCGCGTACACATCCTCCACGAGGAGGTGCGTGTCGGGGAGCGGCGTGTCCTCGGCGGCCTGGATCGCCTTCTGGATCTCGTCCTTGGTGCGGCTGACGAGCTCCTCCTCGAGCTTGTCGTTCCAGATGCCCTTCTTGACGAGGTAGTTGCGGAAGCGGAGGATCGGATCCTTCGCGCCCCACGTCACGTATTCTTCCTGGCTCACGTAGCGCTTGGGATCGTCCGAGGAGCTGTGCGGCCCCATGCGGAACGTGTAGCATTCGATGAGCGTGGGGCCCTTGCCCGCGCGCGCCTTGTCGGCGGCCGCCTTCATCGCGGCGTAGACCGCGAGGGCGTCGTTCCCGTCCACGCGCACGCCTTCGAAGCCGTACGCTTCGGCCTTCTGCGCGTACGTCTCGGACGCGCTCTGCAGGTGCGAGGGGACGCTGATCGCGTACTGGTTGTTGTTGAGGAGGAAGACGACCGGCGCCTTCCAAACTGCCGCGAAGTTGAGGCCCACGTGGAAATCGCCCTCGCTGCTGCTGCCGTCGCCGAAGCTGGAGACGGCGATCTGGCCGCTCTTCTTGTACTTCATCGCGTACGCAGCGCCGGCAGCCTGCGGCACGCGCACCGTGAGCGGCGAGCTGATCGAGAAGAACGCCTGGTCCTTGAACGAGAAGTGGTTGGGCATCTGGCGGCCCTTGGTCATGTCCTTCGCGTTGCCGAAGAGCTGGTGCACCATCGCCTCGACGCTCGCGCCGCGCAGGAGTGCGACGCCCGGGTCGCGGTAGTGCGGGAACCACCAGTCCGTGCCCTCGAGCGCCGCAGCGGAGGCGACGTGGACAGCTTCCTGGCCTTCGGAGCCGATGTAGAAGCCGATGCGCCCCTGGCGCTGCAGGTTCATGCTGCGCTCGTTGAGCATGCGCACGCGGACCATCGTGGCGTAGATGGAGCGGAGCACGTCGTCCTTGACGTGCGGCTCCTTCGTCTTGTCCCAGGTGGATCCGTCGCCATGGAGGACGCTTTGGATCTCGTACTTCGTCATGCGCGAAGGCACCGCTTGCCGCGGGGACACCAGGATGGGTTCAAAAGCGTTCCTCCCGCCCTGGTGACGACGTCTCACCGTTTCGCGCGCTCGCCGGAATCGACAATCCACGTGGCGCCATATGGCGGCACATGGCAAGCTGGAGACTGGCCCTCATCATGGTGGCGCTCCTCACGCCCGCGGCGCTTGCGGGCTGCGTGAAGCCCGAAGCGGTCGACGAGCTGGATTGCGAAGGCTGGGAGGCGTTCTGGTGCGAAGACCCGCCGTGCCCCGACCGATGCGACTGCGATGGTTGCTGCGAGCGGGGGTGTGAGGTCATCGATTGCTGCGGATCCGACAACATCACGCCGCCTCCCCATCCGGGAGGCTGTCCCGTCGTCCAGCGCAACACGAGCCGCTTCCACGAGCCGTGTTACATCCCGCCCCCCGCGCCCGCCCTCCTCTCGCCCTTCCAGACGCGGGTCCTTGGCCCGTGCGACGAGTGCCGTAACGCCGCGATCGCCCTCTCGGGCGGGGCCGTCTTCGTCGCAACGGAGGACGGCCTGCGCTCGCCCGACGCACGCGCCTTCGCGCCAGCGCCGCGCCCGCCCGAACTTGCCCCCCTGGTGTGGAGCTTCAGCTCCCCCTCGCTCGCCGTCGACACCGAGGACGTCGTCTGGTACGCGGCGCTCGCCACGGCGAGCGACCCCCTGACGGGCGGCGCGCTCCGCGAGCTCGTCGTCGCGGCGTGGACGTCGGGCGACGCGTTCGACCGCGTGGCCTTCGTCGGCCTCGACGTCGCGCCGACGCTGCCGCTCGTCGAGCGCGCGTGGATCGCGTCCGCGCGCGGGGCGCTCGTGGTCGTGCTCGCATCCAAGGACGCGGGATGGGCGCTCCGGTCGCAGGATGGCGGCGCGACGTTCGCCGCGGCCGAATCCATCACGCCGGCCGGGGGCGCGGCACGCTTCGGCGCGCCCGCCGTCGACGAGAAGGGGCGCGTGCTCGTCCCCTTCGCGTGGACGCCGGCGGAGCCAAGCGCCGCGCTCACGCCGCTCGTGGCGCCCGCTCGGCCGACGTTCCTCCAGTACGCGTCGCTCGCGGACGCCGGGGGCGCCTGGCGCTTCCGCGGCGGCGCCGAGATGCCCGACGGGATCGCGGAGGGCGCGCGCCCGACGATCGCGCTCGGGGCCGGCGTCGGTACGACCTCGTGGGTCGATGGCGCGGGGCGCGTCGCGCGCGCCGAGAGCTGGGACGACGGCGGCTCCTGGGGCGCGCAGCCGGCGTGGACGCTGCCAGCGGAGCGCGCCGTGGGCACGCCGGCGTCTGCGCGCTCCGGCGAGTCCCTCACAGCGTCGTGGTGGCAGGAGGACGGAACGCTCCTTGTCGCGCGGTCCCGCGGCGCCGAGACGGCCCGCGAGGTCGTCGCCGGCGCGGACGGGCCGCCGGCGGAGGCGACCCTGGCGCTCGACGCGACGGGGCGCGCCGTGGTCGCGTGGGTGGACCAGGAAGAGGTGTGGATCGGCGAAGAGCTGCGCTCTTCGCCGGTCGAAGCCTGGTATTAGCTCACATGGACGCGTCGTTCGCGAGCTTGGTCGGGTCCACGAGAAGGGTGCGCTTCCCGATGACCGCGTTCGCGAGCGTGAGGTCGTCCCCGTCCGTCTCGCTCGTGAGCTCGGCCCGGGCGACGACCGTGTGGACGCCGGATCCGACGTTGAGCGCGAGCCAGTTGAACGCATTGGCGGTGCGGGTCTGGATGAAGCTCCGGATGGTGGCGTTCTCGTCGTCGAAGAGCGAGGTCTCCTGCTCGTGGACGCGGTCGCAGAAGACGACGCGGCCATCGTCGCCGTCCGTCACTCCGACGGGAGCTCCGTCGATCTCGACCCAGGCCACGATGTGCGCTTCGGCGTGGCTGAGGTCGTTGCCGACAGTGTTGACCTGCGTGAGGATGTCGCACTCCATTGTGAGGGAGATGACAAGGTCCTCGGGGCCGCTCGTGCGCAGCGTGCCGCTCAGGATGTCCAGAGTCTCGCCGGGCGCGCCGATGTCCAGACTCGCGCCGGAGGCGGCCATCTTGTTCGCAGGCTGGTGCGTCGCGGCGGCGGGTGCGATGAGCGTCGCGGCGAGGACGGCGCCGACGAGGGTGGCAGCGGAGAGGGCCGCGAGCATGCGAAGGGCGGAGCGAGGCTGGTGCATCGTTCGCCTGCACCGAGGAAGATGGACGTGGGCGTTTCGGGCTTGCATCCGCGTGGATGCGAGCCGCTTTCCCCAGAGGCCGCTACTCGCCCACGTGCATCATCGTGTGGCGGTTCCCCTGCCACTTGTGCAGGTTCCCCTTGTCGTCGAGGATCTTCTCGTTGCGCTGTCCGCACGACGCGCAGCGGAAGCTGTACTCGTGCATCGTCTTGAAGTCGCCACGCACGGCCGCCTGCTCGCTCTTGGCGGCGCGGCGCTCCCGGAAGAACTCCTCGTGCGTGGACATCGTGTCGCATTTGGGGCACTCGCCGCGGAAGGACTTCGGCGGCGGGGTGGCGGGCGCGCTCATGCCTTCCCGAAGTCGCGTCCGCCCCTTGAGCTTACTCGTCGCCGAGGATAGCCGTCGCGTGGAACGTCTGCAGGCTCGCGGTGCCTCGGCCATCGACCGCCCGCACGGTGAAGATCGCGTTGCGCTCCGCCGCAGGCACGTCGAACTCGAGCGCGTACGGAGCGACCGCGTCGGAGGCGAGGACGCTCGTGCCGCGCAGCACGTCGATGCGGCTCACGCCCGAGGGATCGCTCGCGGTGAGCTTCACGCAACCGCGCTGGATGAACACGGGCACCCCGGCGGGCGCGGGGAGCAGGAGCTTGCTGCAGCCGAAGTAGACTCCGCCGGTCGCAGGCTCGCTCAGGACCATGCTCGGGCCTTCGTGGTCCGTCGCGACGAGGAAGGTCTTCGTGCGCGCGGCGCTCGTCATGGGCGGTGCGCCATCGTCGCTCGCCACGACGTTCGCGGCGAAGTCGCCTTCGCCCGCGTATGCGTGCGTCGCGCTGCGCGTCGTGCCCGGCGACACAAAGCCGCTCTCGGGGACGCGCGTCCGCGTGCCGTCGCCCCAGTCGACGAGATAGCTCACGCCCGCCGAGTCGTCGCTCGCCGCGAACGTGCAGGAGACGACCTGGCCGGGCCGTGGCCTGGAGATCGGACACGCAAGGGGGCCGATCACGGGCGCGTCGTTCACATCCTCGACCTGCAGCGTCGCGTCGACGCGCGCGCTCCGGGGCGGTCGGCCCGCGTCCAGCGCCGTGACGTTGACGACGAACGCGCCCCCGCGCGGGAACGCATGGGTGAGGGTGCGCGCGTCACCGGCACGCAGGGTGCCGCTCGCGGGCATGCGCTCGGACGCGCTCGCATCGCCCCATTCGATCGTGTAGCTCAGCTCGTCCTCGTCGTCGGCGCGCACGGTGCAGGCGACGACGTCGCCCTCGCGCGGCGCGAGCGGAGCGCACGTGAGCGCGTCGAGCGAGGGAGGCACGTTGGCAGGCAGCACCTTCTGCGCGAGGCTCGCCGGCTCCGAGGCGAGAGGCGGGAAGCCTACGTCCGTGACGACGACGCCAAGCGCGCGATCCCCTTCCGTGAGGTACGTGTGCGTGGCCGTGACGACGACGCCCGAACGCTCGACGCGGGACTCCGTGGTGCCGTCGCCCCAGTCGATCGCGTAGGTGAGGTTGGGGGCCGCATCCGCGACCTGGATCGTGCACGTGACGGGCTCGTCGGCGTAGCTGGGCGACGGGGAGCAGGAGAACGCCTCCACGATAGGCGGCTCGTTGGGCGGGTAGACCAGGAAACGCGAGAGACGCGAGCACGCCTGCCAATGCGACGCGAGGTAGCTCTCGGGGAGCGGGTACGCGTGACAGTACGTGTTGTGGTTGCAGTCGAACGCGTCGGAGTCGCAGTACGCCGCCTGGTAGAGACCTCCGCGTGGCCCGCCGTCGTTGTAGCACATGACGTCGCGCCCGTCGTAGCAATGGCCCGCGAGGGTGGAGTACGGCGCCCCATCCTGCACGGCGCCGAGCATGTGCCCGAGCTCGTGGAGCAGGGCGCGCGGATCGTGCGACGCGAAGACCACGCCGTACATCGGCTCGGCGCCTGGGCCGGCGTTGTTGAGGTTGTCGACCGAGGCGGACTCGTCGAAGTAGATGTTCCCGATGCCCGAGCAGGCGCAAGGCGCCGCGTCGTCGTAGTAGACCCAATACTTCTGGCGCGGATCGTCGTAGCCGCGCGCCTGGAGCTCGCCCACGATCGTCGAGAAGGTCGCGGCGGCGCGCGACGTGTCGAGCATCTCCTTCTCCACGCGGACGATCCCGCCGGCGCAGAGGGCGCGGATCGACAGGTGGTCGCTCGTCTCGATGGCGGAGGCGTCCACGAGAGCGTTGGAGCTGTTGATCGCAGCCCGAAGGCCCGGCACGGTCGTGCCATAAGCGTCCACGTCATCGCGCGCGAAGGCGTAGATCACGTGCACGAAGTACGCGTCCGTCACTTCCGCGCACGCGATGCGCGACGCGACCGATGCGGACGACCGCACCCCCTGGGGAGGATCCTGCGGCCCGGGGCTCGGGTCCGGCCCGTGCGTGAGGCCGAGCGATCGCCCGTCAGGCGAAAGGACGTGGTAGAGGCCCGGCGCAAGCACGCACGCGCGCCCGATCCCGGGCACATCGCGCGGGTCCGCGCAGCCCGGCGCGGGGCTGCTCGCCGCGGGAGAGACGAGAGAGGGCAGGAGCAGCGTCACCAAGGTGACGACGACAAGTGCCTTCGCCGGGCTGGGCAACGCTGAAGCCTCCTTCGCGGAAGGCGCGCGCGAAGCACTTCACCCTTCTAGTGGAGCCCTATTCGCTTCGCGTCCAAACTGGTCAGCTTTCCATATCCTCGCGCTCGTGACGCCCCCAGTCGCGCCACTTCTCGCTCTGGGCGTCCAGCGCCTCGCGGATCTCGAGGTTGTGGAAGCTCACGTACACGACGCCGAGGAAGACGCCATACACCAGGTGCCCGACGAGCGCGAAGATCGCGCCGGCATCGAACGGGTCGAAGGGCGCGCCCACGAGAAGCTTGCGCAGGATGACCTGCGAGCCGATGAAGCCGGCCACCACCACGTACCCGAGCGCCCACAGGATGCTGCTGCGGTACGACTGAGGCATGATGAAGATCGAGAACACGATGCCCAGCGCGACGCTCACGAGCATGTGGAACCCGAAGACCAGCATCGCGCTGTCCGTGCCAAGGAACGCCATGAGCAGATCGGCCATGCCGGTGCGCCCGGTCTGCTCGTTGATGGTGAAGTTCGCGAGCATCATGGCGCCGAAGGCCATGCCGCCCACCGCGCCGGCGATGACGCCGCTCGTGACGCGGCCCATCGAGAAGCCCGGACGGAGCGGATCGAGAGGATGGGTCCTGGACATGGGGTTCCATGTCTGCTAGTGACATGGCGGGGCATGTGTCTTTCGGGTCGTTGCTTTCTCTCCTCCGCCAAGTACGCCAAGGAGCCAAGGGCGCGAAGCGCGGCTGCTGCTAGGTGACGGGTACCTAGCCGCGATGCCGTCCGCGCGCACGACCCCGCAGGGGATGGGCAGGGGCTAGGTGACGGGTACCTAGCCTCATGGCCGCACGCGCGCACCGATCCCGCAGGGGATGGTGGGGGCTAGGTGACGGGTACCTAGCCCCTCGGCTCGCGGACGCTCAGAAAAGCGCACGCGCTTGGCGCCCCTGGCCCGCCTTCGCGCCGTTGGCGTCTAGAGTTTCCCGCCGCCCCACTTCTTCGCTTCCGGCGCCATCACGGGTCCGCCGGGAAGCGCCTTGAAGCCGCGCCATTCGATCGCGGGCCGGTCGTTCCACGGGTCGCCGTGCACGCGCATCCCGGTGCTCCTGCTCCAGAAGATGTTGATCAGGAACGGGAGCTGCCCGAGCGCGACCGTGAACGCGCCGATCGTGGCGATGAGGTTCAGCGTCGCGTACGCCGGTTGGTAGTCGTACACGCGGCGCGGCATGCCGGCCGTGCCGAGGAAGTGCATCGTCATGAACACGAGGTTCAGGCCGATCATCGTGAGCCAGAAGTGCCACTTCGCGAGGCTGCGGTTGTACATGCGGCCGGTGAACCTGGGCCACCAGTAGTACATGCCCGCGAACACGCCGAGGACGCTCCCGCCGAACAAGACGTAATGCAAGTGCGACACCGGCCAGTACGTGTCGTGCAGCTGGTAGTCCACCGGGATCGACGCCATGAAGACGCCGTCGATGCCTCCGATGAGGAACATCGAGATGAAGCCGACGCAGAACAGGAGCGGCGCCTCGAAGCGCATGTGGCCGCCGTACATCGTGAAGATCCAGTTGAAGAACTTCACACCTGTGGGCACGCCGATGATCATCGTCATGATCATGAAGCCCAGGCGCGCCTGGTACGGGAGCGTCGTCGTGAACATGTGGTGCGCCCAGACAGTGAAGCCCAGGAACGCGATCGCGAGGATCGAGTACGCCATGGCCTTGTAGCCGAAGATCGGACGTCTCACCATCCGCGGCAGGACCTCGGAGATGATGCCGAACGCGGGCAGGATCATGACGTACACGGCGGGGTGCGAGTAGAACCAGAAGATGTGCTGGTAGAGCTCGGGGTCGCCGCTCGCCGTGAAGAACGAGGTCGCGAAGTTGCGGTCGAAGAAGTTCAGCATCATCGCGGTGCCGATGAAGGGCGTGGCGAAGACGATGAGGATCGCGGTCGTGAACTGCGCCCAGACGAAGAGCGACATGTTGTGGAACGTGATGCCGGGCTTGCGCATGCGCAAGATCGTCACCATGAAGTTGATCGCACCCATCATCGACGAGACGCCGAGGCAGTGGATGCCCAGCACGTAGAAGTCGACGCCGTGGCCCGGCGAGCCGACGACGCCCGAGAGCGGGGGGTAGCCGGTCCATCCGACGGCCGCCGCGCCCTTCGTCGCGTCGCCCAGGCCGGTGTAGAAGCCGATGTAGAGCAGGATGCCGCCCGCGAGGTAGACCCAGTACGAGAGGCCGTTCAGGCGAGGGTACGCCATGTCGGGCGCGCCGATCAAGAGCGGGATGAGGAAATTGCCGAAGCCCGCGACGAGCACGGGGATGATCCAGAGGAAGATCATCGTCGTGCCGTGGAAGCTGAACAGCATGTAGTAGAGCGCCGGGTCGATGAACGTCTTTCCGGGCGCTCCGAGCTCCGCCCGCATCACGAGCGCCGCGATGCCGGCGAACGCGAAGAAGATGAACGCGGTCCAGAGGTACATGATGCCGATCTTCTTGTGATCGGTCGTCATGAGCCAGCTCTTGAAGGGCGTGCCGTGGATCTCGGTCATCAGAAGACCCCCACGTAGACGATCAGGTACAGCCCGATCCAGACCACGTCCACGAAGTGCCAGTAGATGGTGAAGGCGTCCACGCTCACGTGGCGCTTGCTATCGTACTGGCCCATGAGGCCGCGCACGAGGATGAGCGTGATGAAGCAGAGGCCGAGGAACACGTGCGCCGCGTGCGTGCCGGTGAGGCCGTAGAAGGCGTTCCCGAAGTTGTCGCCGCCGCTGAAGGTCACACCGGCGTTGATGAGGCCAATGTACTCGCGCAGCTGGATGACGAGGAAGGTCGCGCCGAGCACCATCGCGCCGATGAGGCCGATGAAGAAGTTGCGGCGGTTGTCCTTGCGGATCGAGTGTAGGCCCCAGTGCATGAAGACGCCCGAGGTCACGAGGATGAGCGTGTTCACCGTCACGAGGGGCAGCGCGTGCTCGACGTGCTCACGCGCCGCGGTCCAGATGCCCGGGTGCTCGGAGCGCGCGACGAAGAAGGCTGCGAAGAGCGAGCCAAAGAGCGCGACCTCGGTCCCGAGGAAGAACATCATGCCCCACCACCCGAGCGGCTGCCCCGGCATCACGCCGTGGTCCTGGTAGTTCGTGTGCCAGAAGTGCACGTCCTCCTTGATCCACATGAAGAGGGGGATCAGGAAGAGGACGATGCCTGCGACGGGCGCGAATGCGAAGCTCTCGCGAAGCTCCAACGAGAGGTAGAGGGCCAGGATCCCCGCCCCCAAGAGGATCGGCGTCCATGTCAGGTGTTCCACGACGACGTGCTCGTGTTCGTCGTGGGACGCAGGGCCGTCGTGTGCATGATGCGTGGACATCGCTCCCTAGACTCTCCCGCCGCCGCAGCGGATGCGTCATGTAAAGCGTTGTCGGCCGGCTTCGCCGCGCGCGGGCGCGGCGCGCAAGCGGGCGCGGGGCGGGTCTTGGCGCGCGGGACGCGGGGCGCCGCCACTGCGTCCGCTCCCGACGCCCGCCCCGCGCCCCGGGTCCGGGCACGCGCCCGCGCCCGCGCCCGCGCCCGCGCCCGATCCCGCAGCGAGGCGCGCGCTGCGAAGCAGTTATACTCCCGCGCGCAGGTCCGAGGGGCGGGTCCGGATGTTGGGCAGCTTTCTCTACCTCGCGCAAGACCTCTACGTGCAGCCTGCCACGCAGAACGCGCGGGACATCAAGGGCCTGTTCAACATCACGCTCGCCATCGCGCTCGTCGTGTTCGTCCTCGTGGAAGGGCTTCTCCTCTACATGGTGATCCGCTTCCGCAACAACCGGAAGGTGCCGCGCGAGGAGGGGCACCGCGGGCACACGACGGCCGAGGTCGTCTGGACCGTGATCCCGGCCGCGATCCTGCTCTTCCTCGGGTTCCTGAGCGCGGGCACGCTGATCCACCTGGACACCGTGCCCGACGACACGGACTTCACCATCCACATCGAGGCGCGCCAGTTCATCTGGCGTTTCATCTATCCGGATGACAACGGCGTCGAATACAACGGCGAGGCGGACTGGTGCCGCGCGCCCAACCAGGCGCGCTGCAGCTTCAACGACCTGCGCCTGCAGGAGGGATCGACGGTGAAGTTCACCGCCACCGGGCTCGATGTCATCCATGCCTTCGCCGTCCCCGAGTTCGGCATCAAGGCCGACGCGGTCCCGGGCAAGACGCACACGGCCTGGTTCCAGGTGCCGAGCCTGAACGGCGCGTCCGAAGCCACGTACTTCGTGCAGTGCATGGAGTACTGCGGCGTGGGCCACCACCTCATGGGCCCCTCCAAGGAAGCCTCCGATGCGGGCTCGGTCCCCCACATCACGGTCTTCCCCGCGGGCGCGCAGCCGCTCGCGTGGGGCAAGCCCGCGGCCGAGGCGCCCCCTGCGGCCCCGACGCCTTAGTCAGATGGTATCGCGCAGGCCGGCACGGATCCTCGGTGCCGCCGGATCGGACATGAGGATGCGCGGACCACACTCATGCAGTTCGGCGAAGCAGCCATGCGAGCCCGACAAGCGCCAGGAGGATGGATGCAGGACCAGCACCAGGCGCCCGCAGATCCACCTGCGTGTACTCGATCCCGCTCACCATCACGAACCGCATCGAGTCGTCCACGGTCGGGATGTGCAGCGTGAACGTCGCCGTCTTGTTGCCGTCGTCCCCCACGCGCTCGTTCGTGATCGTCGCCTCGATCGTCTGCTCGCTGCCGTCAAGCTCCGCCGTCCCGCCCCAGACAAGGAGCGCGCGGCGGCCGTCGGCCTCGGCCATGAGGGCGACGCTCGCATTCTCCGCCTCGTGCAGCGAGAAGGTCGTGTCCGCCCGCGCCGTGATGGTGGCGTCGAGCGCGTAGAGCGAGCCCAGCTCGCGGGGCGGAATGTCGGAGACGTCCCAGTAGAGGATGACGTCCTGCGGGCGCACGGTCGCGCCCTCGTCGGTGAACGCCGATCCCGCGATCACCACCTCGACGCGCTGGTGCGGCGCGGCGGTCAAGTTGCCCTCCCAGACGGCGTCGTTGCCGGTGACGTCCGCGACGGCCGCCTGCCGGATGAGGCTCCGGTTCCACTGGTAATGCGCGAGCGGCCACGTCTTCAGCGCGAGGTCCACGTTGGGCTCGTAGATGCCGTTCACGTTCTGGTCGCGGAACTCGAGCAGGCGGTCGAACTGCCAGCGCGCGAACACGCGCTCCTCGTCGCGCGAGCCGTCGGGCCGGTGCTCCACGTAGAAGAGCCCGCGCGTGGGATCCACCTTGTGCACGACGAGCTCCCGCAGGGGATCGCCCGTGAGCGTGAGGTCTGCCTTGACGGAAAGCGGCTCGGCGTCGAGTCCGATGATCCGGTCGCGCTCGGTGCGCTGCAGGATCGGGCGGCTCCCTTGGATGTGCGCCATCGCCGTCGGAAGGGCCAGCGCAAGGGCGAGCGCAAGCGCAAGGGCGCGCGTCACTTCCGCCGCCATCTCGGCCCCTTGCCCTTGCCGGCATCCTCGATCAGATAGCCCAGCGCGAGCAGGCGGTCGCGGATGATATCGCTCGTCGCGAAGTCCTTCCGCGAGCGAGCCGACTCGCGGACCTCGAGCAGTAGGTCGAGCAGCGGGCCTTCGCCGCCGCTTCCTTCGGCCTCGTCGGGGACGATGTCGAAGACGGACTCCATCTCACGGAACTTCGCGAGCGCCTTGTCGAGCGTCGCGCCGTGCGGGTCGCCGAGGTACTTGTTGATGTCGCCCGTGACCTCGAAGAGGACGGAGAGCGCGAGCGGCGTGTTGAAGTCGTCCTCCATCGCGGCCTCGAAGCTCTTCGCGCGCTTCTCGAGCGTCGCGAGGAGATCGTGGTCCGCCGGGCGCTCGTCCGCGCGCGCTGCCTTTCGGGCGTGCTCCGCGTTCGCGAGCATCGTCGTGAAGCGTTCCACCGTCTTCGCGGCCTGGCCGAGAGCCGCGAGGGAATAATCGATCGGGCTGCGATAGTGCGTGCCCGCGAACCACAATCGCAGCGCCGGCGCGGGCCACTCGGCGAGCGCGGCGTTGAGCGTCGTGAAGTTGCCTAACGACTTGCTCATCTTTACGCCCTCGACCGTGAGGAAGCCGACGTGGAGCCAGTATTTCACGAAGTCCACGCCGTTCGCGCTCTCGCTCTGCGCGAGCTCGTTCTCATGGTGCGGGAAGATGAGGTCCCATCCCCCGCCGTGGATGTCGATCGTCTCTCCAAGGAGCGTGCGGCTCATGACGCTGCACTCGATGTGCCAACCTGGGCGCCCGCGCCCCCACGGGGAATCCCACGCGATCGTCTCGCCCGGCTTCGAGGCCTTCCAGAGCGCGAAGTCGGCCGCGTCGCGCTTGCCTTCCGCGACGTCCTTGCGGACACCTTCGAGCATCTTCTCGCGGTCGAGGTGCGAGAGCTTGCCGTAGTCCGGGTCGCTCGAGACGCTGAAGTACACGCTCTTGCCGTGCTCGTCGCTGCCGACGTACGCGTGCCCCTTCGCGATGAGCGTCTCGGTCATCTGGATGATGCCGCGGATGTGCTCGGAGACCTTCGGGAACGACTCGGGGCGCTTGATGCGCAGCTTCGCGAACGCGTCGAGGCTGATATCGTGGATGCGCTGGGCGTAGGCGAGCGGCTCCTCGCCCTTCTCGTGCGCCTTCGCGATGATGCGGTCGTCCACGTCCGTGATGTTCTGGATGTGGCGCACCTGGTAGCCGTGGTGCTCCAGGTAGCGGCGCATGACGTCGTACGCGACGTACGCGCGGGCGTGGCCGATGTGCGCCTCCTCGTAGGGCGTGAGGCCGCACACGTACATCCCCACCTTCTTGCCGTGGAGCGGCACGAACGGCTCCTTCTTGCCGGTGAGGGTGTTCGTCACTACGAGCGTCATCGGCGCAGGAGCCAAGGGGGCGGGCTTCAACCTTGCGCGCCCTTGCGAACATCCGGCCAGAGGCGGGATGCCTGCAAGGGAGCACGGCTACGCCATGCCACAGCGCCGCGTCTCCGTCATCCTCAACGCGGGCGCGGGCCGCGACGCCGTCGCGCCCGCCGACGTGCGCCGCGCCTTCCGACGAGCGGGTGTCGACGCGGAGGTCATCGCGACGCCGGGCGACAAGCTCGCGGACGCCGCGAGCGCGGCCGTCGCCCGCGGCGCGGACGTCGTGGTCGCGGCCGGTGGCGATGGCACGGTGAACGCGGTCGCGGGCGCGCTCGCGGGCAGCGACGCCGCGATGGGCGTCCTGCCGCTGGGCACGCTCAACCACTTCGCGCGGGACATCGGCGTGCCGGTCGACCTCGACGCCGCCGCGGCGCTCATCGCGACCGGGGAGCCACGGCGGATCGACCTGGGCGAAGTGAACGGACGCATCTTCGTCAACAACTCCTCGATCGGTCTCTACCCCGCGATCGTCGTCGACCGCGACGCGCAGCGCGAGCGCGCCGGGCGCGGCAAGTGGGTCGCGATGCTCGTCGCGATCGGGCGCACATTACGACGCTTCCCACGCCTACGCGTGCGCGTCGACCTCCTCGACAAGGTCCTCCCGCGCGTGACGCCCTTCGTATTCGTGGGCAACAACCGCTTCCTCGCGAGCCCCGGCGCGGTCGGCCGGCGTGATCGGCTCGACGGCGGCGAGCTCTCCGTGCTCACGGCGCACTCGACGAGCCGGTGGCGCCTCGTGTGGATGGCGATCGCGGCGATCGTGCGCCCGGGCCGCGAGCCGCGCGCGAAGGGGCTCGATGCTGCGGCGCGGCCAGCCCTCGTGATCGATGCTGACCGAGGCACGATCCGCGTCGCGCTCGACGGGGAGGTCGTGCGCATGCGGCCGCCGCTGCGCTACCGGATCCTCCCCGGCGCGCTGCGCGTCGTCGGCCCGGGCGGAGACGCCGCATGAGGACGATCGCGCACGTCTCCGACCTGCATTTCGGGACCGAGGATCCGCGCCTCGTCGATGCGCTGCGCGAGGACCTGTTGCGCGCGCGCCCCGATCTCCTCGTGGTGAGCGGCGACCTCACGCAGCGCGCGCGCCGGTCGCAGTTCGACGCCGCGCGCGCGTTCCTCGACTCGCTCCCTTTCCCTCTCCTCGCGGTCCCTGGGAACCACGACATTCCGCTCGACCATCCTTGGCTGCGCGTGACGATGCCTTACAGGCGCTACGAGCGCGCGTTCGGCCCCCGGCAAAGCCTGTGGCGCGACGAAGAGATGATCGTGCTGGGGCTCGACACGACACGCTCGCATCTCTGGAAGGACGGAGAGCTTTCGCTCCGCCAGGTGCAGCTCATCCGCGAGGCCTTCTGCGGCGCGCCGTCGGACACGTTCCGCGTGCTTGTCACGCACCATCCGTTCCTTCCGCCACGCCACTCTCCGACGCCCACGCTCGTGGGCCGGGCCGAGCAGGCGCTCGCGATGATGGAAGAGTGCGGCGCGGAGCTCCTGCTCGCGGGCCATCTGCATCTGGGCTATCACGGCGAGGTGCGCCGGCACCACGTGAAGACGCGCCGCGCGATCCTCGCCGCGCAGGCTGGAACGGCGATCTCGGCGCGCACTCGCGGCGAGCCGAACGCCTACAACCTCGTTCGGTTGGACTGGCCGACGGTCGAGATCGAGGTGCGCGAGAGCGTCGGCGCCGCCTTCCACGCTCGCGCACCGGAGGCATACGCGGCCGCGCCGGAGGCATGGAAGCCGCTTACGACGTGAGGAGCCCCGTCGCCACCATGACGACATACCCCAACGCGAACGCGAGCATGTGGAGCGGCGTCACGAGCGGACCTTCCCGCCGCATCGCGCCGCCCACCTGCACGAGCACGACGACGACGGCGCCGGCGCCCAGGCCGAAGAAGAGGACGGGCAGGATGCTGTAGCTCGCGAAGGCGCCAAGCCACGCGCCCACGATCGTCGGGAGGCCCGCGATCGCCGCGAGGAGGAGGAAGCGTGCCGCAGGGAGGCGCCCCGCGCGCGACAACGGTGCGACCACGGCGGGCCCTTCCGTCACGTTGTGCACGGCGAAGCCCACGATGAGCGCCGTGCCAAGCGAGAGGCTTCCGAGGGCGAACGCGCTGCCGATGAGGAGGCCTTCGCCGAGGTTGTGGAGCCCGATGCCGATCGCGATGAGGAGCGCGAGGACGGCCGCGCTCGGCCGCCCGCGGGCGCGCAGCGCGCGCTCGAGGCCAAGGACCGCGAGGAGCGCGAGGAGCGCCGCGCCGAAGAAGAGGCCGATGCCGTGATAGCTTCCGGGAAGATCACCGGCGAGCTCGACGCCTTCGGACACGGTGTCGACCGCGAGGAAGGCGAGAAGCCCCAGCGTGAAGGCCAGGAGCGCGTTCGTCCAGCGCGCTGGCGCATGGCGCATCGCCGGGAAGAACGCCATGCCGACGGCGATGGGGACCACGCCCACGAGGAGGCCGATCAGCGCATAGTCGCCGAGATCCGCGCCCGTCGGGGTCGGCGTCTCGGTCGCGACGGCGATGCCGTGCGACCAGACGAGCCCCGTGTTCGTGAGGATGCCGATCGTGTGGGGCTCGCCTTGGACCCACGGGTAGGGGATCGTGACGGTGGCCGCGCCGAAGCGCCCGAGCTCGGGTCCAGGATCGGCGCTGAACTGCCAGAAGGCGTCGTCGACCATGACCTGCGCGATGGACACGGGCGCTCCGACCGCGTTGCGCACGTGGAGCACGATCTCGCCTTCGTGGAGCTCGACGCGCTCGTAGGCGATCTCTTCCGCGGGCGGCGCGCCCGAGTCGAGCCAAGCTGACGGGTTCCCCCAGGTGAGGCCGGCCAGCAGGGCCACGAGCAGCAGCAGCGGCAAGCCGAGCGAAACCCAGCGCGCTTGGCGGCCTTGGCCCCCTTGGCGCTCCGGGCGCGCATCCATCAGGACACCTCGAACATGCCCGTCCACCCGAGCTCGGCGAGCTCGCTCTGGTGGGCGTGGAACATGAACTTCCCCGGGAACTTGTACGTGAACTCCATGAGGCCGCGCTCGCCCTGGATCAGAGCGACGTTGTCGGTGAACCGGCGCGGGTTCGAGAGGTGGCCGTTCTCCAGGTAATGGTAGAAATTGCCGTGGAGATGGAGCGAGTTCAATGGATCGAACTCGGTGATGTTGATGAGGAACGCGCGCTGGAGGCGGTCTTTCGAGATACGGATCGGCTTGTCCATGTACGCGAAGGCCTTCGTGTTCAGCGCATAGATCTCGTTCGCGCCATCGAAGTTCGTGTCGAAGCCGTTCAACATGAACACGAACTCGTTCTCTGCCTCGCCCGGCCAGCCGTCCTTGGGATCGACGATGTACGCGCCGTAGAGCCCCTTGTGGATGTGGCGCTTGAGCGGGATCGCGTGGCAGTGGTAAAGGTGGACGCCGTGCGGATCCGCGTCGAACTCGTACGTCGTCCTGCCACCTGGGGGCACCTGGCCGTCGCCCGAGCCGGGGATCCCGTCCATCTCGGACGCGTGGATGCCGTGGAAATGCATCGAGTGCGGGTGCGTACCTGCGTTGAAGAACTTCACACGCACGCGGTCGCCCTCGCGCGCGCGGATCGTCGGACCGGGGACCTGCCCGTTGAACGTCCACGCCTGGAAGAACACGCCCGGCGCGACCTCGATCGTCTTGTCGCTCGCGACGACCGTGTACTCGCGCAGCATCGCGCCATTTCCCAGGTCCTCGACGATCGTGCCGCGGTCGAAGCTCGTGAGATAGCCGTACGGGTCGAAGTCGCTCGTGCCCGTCGCCCCGCGCGTGAGGTTCCCACCGTGCGCCGTGTGGTTCGCGAGATGCGAAGCGGCCTTCGCCGTGCCCGCCAGCGCCGCCGCGCCGCCTGCGATGGCGGCGCCCTGCAGGAAGCGGCGTCGCGAGAGGGGCACACGAGTCCCTAGCCCCCGCCCAGCATCAAGGTTTGCACTCCCCCACACAAGTTAGCCTGGGGCAACTCTTGCTTTCGTCCGCTCATGCAGCAGCCAATCCACCGCCTCGCCCAGATCGCGCGCCACGTGGTTCGCGTATCGCTCCGCCCCCTGGAGACGCGTGCGCAGCCGCGGGTCCACGAGCACCGTCCGACACCCCGCGCGCCGACCCGCCAGCATGTCCTTCGACTGGTCCCCGACCATGAAGGATGCGCCGAGGTCCAGCCCCAGCTCCGCCGCGGCAGCCTTCAGCATGCCCGGCTTCGGCTTCGCGTCGTCGCACCCGGAGCCGCGGCGATGCATGCACGCGTACACGCCATCGACGGCGCCGCCCGCGCCCTCCATCGCCTCGACCACGCGGCGCATCACCTCGTCGTGGTCCTCGCGGCGGATGTACGTCCCCCCGAACCACGGCTGGTCCACGAACTCCTGGTTCGTCGCGATGACTGTCGCGAAGCCCGCGCGCGTGACGCGGGCGACCGCCTCCGCGACGCCGGGCAGGATCTGGAGCTGCGCCGGATTCCTGACCAGGAAGAGGCGGCGGCGGTTCAGGACGCCGTCCCTGTCGAGAAAGACGGCGGGGCGCATGGCGCCGCGAGGAGGCCGATATCGCATGACCTTAGCGACTTTGGTCCGACCCGCATCCCGCGGGTGACGCGTCACCTGCGGGGTGGAGTAGGAGCCTTGAGCATTGTCCCCAGATCCATACCATCTACTCGCTGGCGCGCCTGACGCGTCACCTGCGGGGTCGAGTAGCACGCTTGAGCATTGTCCCCGCATCGATGCCAGCTACTCCCGCCCGCGCCTGACGCGTCACCCGCGGTCGCCCGCAGAACGCGTAACCAAACAGTCACGCGTCAGAAGTACCTCCGCTCCATCGGCGGCGGCCTCGTGACGACCGTTCGCAGCCCCTGCTGGCGGAGGTAGTAGCCAACGAGCAGCCCGACCCCGAGGCCCGCGAGGTGCGCGATGTGGCCGATCTGCGAGCCCGGCGTGATGACGCCGACGAGGTCGAGGAGCACGTAGAAGATCGTGAGCGCCCAGAGCGGGGCCGGGATCACGAAGAACACGAGGACCGTGAGGCGAGGCGCGAGGACGACCAGCGTGCCCATGACGCCTTGGATCGCGCCCGAGGCGCCGAGGCCGCCGCTCTCGACGTGGAACAACATCTGCGTGAGCACGACCTGCGCGACCCCGCCGATGGCGCCGGCTCCCAGGAAGAGCCACGTGAAGCGGCGTGTGCCGATGAGGCGCTCCGTCGTCTGGCCGAAGAAGAGGAGGACGAGGCCGTTCAACATCAGGTGCGTGACGCTGCCGTGCGCGAAGATGCTCGTGATGACGGTCCACGGACGCGACGTCCATTCCGGAGTGATGACGAAGACCGCTTCTTCGAGGTCGGACGCTCCGGCAACCGTCATGAGAAGCTGGATGACGAACACGCTCACCATGATGCCCAGAAAAACGTACGTCATCTTCCCTTCGAGCTTCGCCCACATCGCATCCAGGCTCATGCCCGCGCGCGCTCCGGCGCTCATCGTGGGCCGCACGACCCCCGGCTCCGGCGCCATGACGCGCCCCTCGGCGCGCATCTTCTCCCGGTAGAGCCCCAGGCCTTGGCAGTCATGGTTCTCGGGCAAGCGGTGCGCGGCGCAGTAGCGTCCGCGGCAGAACTTGCAGACGTACGGCATGTACTCCTCCACGCCGCACTGGTCGCACTTGCCCGGCATCTGGCGCGGGAGGCGGTCTTCCGTCGCATAAGGGTTGTCGGATGCCACCGCTTGACGCGACGAGCGCCGAACCGCCGGAACGCTCCCGAAATGCCAAAAGGGTGTTTTCGGCGCTTCGGCAAGGTTCGGGCGTTTTGGCACGGATCGATCGTCTTGGAAGGTTCATGCGCGACACCGGGCTTGCGCGCGCATGGCGCTCCCCCGCTCGTTCTTCGCGAGGGACGCCGACGTCGTCGCCCGCGATCTCCTCGGGCGCATCCTCGTGCACGAGCTCGACGGCGCGCGCATCGCCTGTCGCATCGTGGAGACGGAGGCGTACTTCGGGCCCGCGGGGCGCAACCCGCACCTCGCGACCCGCGCCGACATGCCCGCGCGGCTGCGCGCGCGCCTGTTGCGCGAGGGGGACCCGGCGAGCCACTCGTTCCGCGGCGTGACGGAGCGCAACCGCGTCATGTACGGCCCCCCGGGGCGCTTCTACGTCTACCTGATATACGGCATGCACGAGTGCGTGAACGTCGTCACGGGTCCGCAGGAGACGCCCGAGCCGCAGGCCGTCCTCCTTCGCGCGGGGGAGCCCGTCGAAGGATCGGCGACGATGATGGCGCGCCGCGACGTCACGCGCGCGACGGACGTGGCCTCCGGGCCCGCGAAGCTCGCGCGCGCGATGGGCATCACCCGCGCGCACTACGGCGCGGACGCGACGAGGGGCGCGCTGCGCTTCGAGGCAGGCGCGCCGGTCGACAAGGTCGACGTGACACCGCGCATCGGCATCGTCGGGGCGGAGGATCTCAAGCTGCGCTACGTCGCGCGCGGGTCGCCCCACGTGTCGCGCGCGCCCCTCGCGACGAAGCTACGAGGCTCACGGAGCACACGAAGACGACGCTGAGGGACGTTTCGTAAGCTTCGTGCTCTTCGTGGTCCCGTTCAGAGAATATCAGGGAGCGACGAGAGTGCCCGAGAACACGGTCACGGCCCGGCCGCCCATGCGTACGCGCGGCGCGTCGGCCGACCCGTCGACCTCGACGCTCACGCGGCCCGGCCGACCACATTCGTGCCCCTGCTCGCCGACGAAGCGCGCGGGCGCGCGGATCTTCCCCGCGCGCAGGGCGTACGCGGCGAGCGCGAAGTGCGCGGTGCCGGTCACTGGATCCTCGTCGATGCCGAGGCCGGGAGCGAAGAACCGGATGCGCGTGAGCGCGTCGCCGGGGGTGTCGAAGGAGACGGGAACGACCCCGTCGAGACGGTGGTACTCGGCCTTGATCGCCGGGAGGTCCGGCCGCATCGCCTCCATCGCCTTGAGGCCGGAGACGCCGACGAAGAGCGTGCGCCGTATGACGAGGATCGGCTCGCGCAGCTCGTCCACGGGGAGACCGAGGAGCGCCGCGCATTCGGCGCGCGTGAAGGGCGCGGGCTCGACGACGAGGCTGTCGCTCGACATGAAGGCCTCGCCATCCGCGCGCACGTCGACCTCGAGCACGCCGACGTTCGTCTGCAGCTTCACCTGCGCAGGCGCCTTCAGCATCCCCTTCTCAACAAGAAGATGGAACGACGCGATGGTCGCGTGCCCGCACAGCCGGATCTCGGTCGCGGGCGTGAAGTAGCGCAGTCGGATCTGCGCGCCCGGAGTGGTCGCGGGCAGCACGAAGGCCGTCTCGCTCACGTTCATCTCGCGCGCGATGCGCTGCATCTGCGCGTCGCTGAGACCCTCCGCCTTCGGGACGACGCCCGCGATGTTGCCCGTGTAGGGCGTGGTCGTGAAGGCGTCGACCTTGTACGCCTCAAGGAGTCGCATGGGCGAGCCAGCCAGCGGGGCGCGCATCAAGGTTGCCCGGTCGGGGGGACCAAGCGGCACAGGGATGCCCCGGGGCGCCAGGAAACAGGCGTGGGGGAGAGGTGGGCGCCCCGGGGGTGGAAGCCTCCTCGGCTTCGGGCCACTGATATCGAAAAAGGCGGATAAGCCATCTCGTGCGTCTCTATCGGGATGCTGGGGAAGGCGGGCATCGGCGGCCGGGTCGCTTCGTGCGACGTCCCAAAAAGGGGAACGCGCTCGCCGGGCGCAGGCGGGCGCATGCGTCTCGCGCTGCTCCTTCTCGCCGCCCTGTGCTTCGCCCCCCTCGCGGCGGGCGCGTCCACGGTCGTCAAGGTCATGGGCGGCTACTTCGAACCGGGCACGCTGACCGTCGCGCCCGGCGACGAGGTCACGTGGACCAACGAGGACTCGATGCCCCACACGGTGACCTCCACGTGGGACGCGGGCGCGTCCTTCGACCAGGTGCTGCGTTCCGGCGAGTCGTTCACCTACGCCTTTCCCGACGCGGGCACGTTCGGCGTCCACTGTCGCCCGCACAACGGGATGGAGATGTCCGTCACGGTCGCCGATGAGACGAGCGCCAACATCGTCGGCCCGCTCGCGCGCACGCCGTTCCCGGCGATCGCGTTCGTCATCCTCGCGCTCGTCGGCGCCACGATGCTGTCGCGACGCAAGCGATGAGGACGGCGAGGAGCCCCGGGCCGGGGAGCCCGTGCGCGATCGCGCCGGAGCCTTCCGTGTTCTCGGTGGGCTCTGTGGGCTCGCCGGGCGTGGACACGGGCGGCTCGGGCGTCGGCGCGGGCTCCTGCGTCGGGTCGACGACGAACGCGCGCACGCCGCCGTGCCCGCTCCAGAGGTCCTTCCCGACGTTTGGAACGAAGAACCGATCGCCCGCAAGCGAGATACCGCCCTGCACGGCGCCGCCTGCGCTCAGGTTCGCGAGCACCTGGCCGCTCGCGGCGTCGAGCGCGAAGACGGAGCCGAAGGCGTTCCCCTGCAAGACGACGCCGTCGGCCACGGTGCTCGAGGCGAACATGCGATCGCCATATTTCTTGGGGAGCGGGTTGAGCTCGGTCGCCCACTTGATCTCGCCCGTGGCGGCGTCGATCGCCGTCACGAGGCTTCGCGCCGTCGTGGGCGCATAGATCGTGCCGTCCGCGTAGCTCGCGGTGCCAAGGAAGCCTTCGACCTGGCCGGAGGGGACGCCTTCCACCTTGAAGTCGGCTTTCGCGCTCCACGCGAGCGCGCCCGTCGCGCGATCGAGAGCGAAGAAGTTGCCCCCCTTGTCGCCGTCGCCTACGAGCTTCTTGCCGCCGGCCTCGAAGAGGAGCGGAGACGCCCCGAAGTCGCGGTCGGGGCCCGCGCCGCCGCGGGCGTCGAACGCGTCGCTCTTCGTCGCCTGATAGCTCCACGCGATCGCGCCGTCGCTCATCTTCAGCGCAAGGATGGAATCCGTGTAGGGGCTCACCGGCTCTCCGTAGGAGTTGCCCGTCCCGACGAAAAGCAGGCCCAGCGCGGGATCCAGGGCGGGCGTCGACCACACGCTCACCCCCTTGCCATCCGGCGTCTGCGTGGAGGTGCGCCACACGAGCGAGCCGTCGGCGACGCGGAAGGCCGCGACGCTCCCGCGGAACGTCTGCGGCCCGGTGTACTCGAGGAGCGTCTGCTCGCTCGCGATCCCCGTGTAGAGGATGCCTTCGTGCACGACCGGCGAACCGTAGAGATGCGTGCCGTCCACGTCGTTCGCCTTCACGCGCCAGACGAGGGAGCCATCGCTGCGCTTGTGCGCGCTGAGCCAACCCTTCTGGTCGCCGACGTACACGTTCTGCGAGTCGAGCGCGACGCTGCTGTCGATGCCGGCGCCGTTGTCCACGCTCCATACGGCGCCCCCGTCGGCCGCTTTCACGGCGTGGAGCTTGCCGCCGAAGTCGCCGAAGTAGACGACGCCGTCGTCGACGACGGGCGTCCCCGTGACGGCGCCCGCCGCCGCGTACGTCCAGGCCTCGCGCGCGGTCCGCACGCTCGTCGCATCGATGCCGCTCTCGGTGTGCCGCGTGTTGGAGAGGCCTCCGTGGGCCGACGTCCACGGCGCCGCCTCCGTCGGAGGAGGCGGCGCGCCGGCTCCCGTCGAGGCGACCGCGAACTCGTCGAGCGTCAGCGTGCGCTTCGCGCCCGGCTCGTCGTTGTCGTAGCAGATCTCGAGGAGGTGCGGCCCCTTCGCTGCCACCGCGAGCGGCGTCTTGTACTGGGCCCACTCGGTCGTGACGGAGTATTCCTGCACGCGCTTCCCGTCGAGCTCCACCTGCACGCGGGTGCCGACCTCGGCCACCACGTCGCCCTTGAGGCGCGCGTCGAGCTCGTAGCTCCCGGCGGCGTCGAAGACCACCATCTCGGCGAAGCAGCCGACGCCCCACTGGAGCCACTGCGTGTTGTTGCGCGCGAGGCTCGACTGCTCGAGCTGGCCCGTGACGCTGTCGTGGATGTCCGCGGCATCGACGACCACGGACCCTCCGACGGGCACGACGGGCGAGCCGGAGAGCGTCGGCGTCGTCATGCTCAGCCAGTCGACCACGAGCGTGCGCGCCTGCGTCGCGCCGCGGTAGTTGTCGAAGTCGTCGACCTGCACCGTGTGCTTGCCCGCGAGGATCGGGATCGACTGCGGATAGGTGAGGAACGTGCCGCGCACGTCCCACTCGGCGCGCTGCACGCCGTCGATGCGGATGTGCATGTGGGGGTTGCGCATGTCGGCCGGGTGCCAGCCGCGCGCGCGGATGTCGACCCACACGACTCCGTTCGACGGCACGTCGATCTGCGTGGTGAGCGTGCCGTAGCTCGTGAGGTTCCACGCGGAGCCGCCGGTCGCGGCCGGGTCGTTCTCCAGGACGCCGATGCTCTTGTCCGCGAACCGGTCGGCCTCGATCGTGAGCATCGTCTCCGTACGCTCGACGGTCCGCCCGCCGAGGCTGCGGGGGCCTTTGCCCTCGTCGTGGTTCGCAAGAACGGGGGCGGCGACCATGAGGAGCGCGAGAAGAAGAGCCAAGATGCGCATGTCGAGCGTCGAGCACCGGCGCCGGGACGTTACCGATTGTGGGACGAACCCAGCAAAAGGCCAAGCAGGGGGCGCCGGCTCCCGCGACCATGAATCCCGAGTTCCTGAGCGGTGAAGCGAGCGCCTCCCCCGCGGTCGAGCCGCTCCTCGAGGGCGCGCGCCGCCTGGCGGCGCTCGGTCATGGCGCCGGCGCCCTCTGCGCTCGCAACGGCCCGCGCATGACGACCCACGCGGCGCTCCCGTTCGACCTGCTGACGCCGGCCGACTTCGTGGAGGTCGCGGACTACGATCCGCACCTGGATCGGCTCATGCTCCTGGGGTCCCGCCCGCCGCAGCCGCACGCGGGCATGCACGCGCTCGTGTTCCGCGCGAAAAAGGAGATCGGGGCCCTGGTGCAGCTCGAAGCTGCATCGGGGAAAGTGCCTGTGGCAAAGAAGGGAAAGACGACGCTGGAGAATGCGTTGGGAGTGCTGGAGGCGCTTCGCAGCGGCGACGCCGTCCAGTGGGGGAACTTCCTCATCACCGTGGGCCGCACGCCCGCCGAGGCGCTCGCGCGCGCGGAGGCGCTTGTACGATGAAGGTGGGAGACTTCCAGCGCCACATCGCGGATCTCTATCTGGAGCGCGATCGGCGTCGCGGCCTCGACGGCACGCTCCTGTGGCTGATCGAAGAGGTCGGCGAGGCCACCGAGGCCGCAAGGCGGAGGGAGGCACACCTGGCGGACGAGCTCGCGGACGTCATCGCGTGGACCGTGAGCGTCGCGAACCTGCACGGGATCGATCTCGAGGCGGCGCTCGCGCGCAAATATCCCGCGACGTGCAAGCGCTGCGGGGCGAAGCCTTGTGCGTGCCCGGAGCCCATCGCGAAGGCGCTCTAGGTCGCACGTGACGAGAACACGAAGCCACGAAGCGGCGTCTTCGTGGGCCGTCTTGAGCTTCGTGTGTTCCGTCCCGGTCTCAAGCGCGGGAGAGCCGGACGACGTTCCCGGACGGATCCGCGGGCGCATCCGACCCCAGCCGCTTCACCGCGTTCTCGTGGCTCTCCCCGTCCGGAAGCACCACCGAAAGCGCGCGCAGCCCGAGCGTCTCGCCGCTGTTCGCGGGCCCGCCGCGCGTGCCCCAGCTGTTCACGGCGACGTGGTGGTGATAGCCGCCCGCCGAGAGGAACGCGGCCGAGCCCGGCATCTGCATCTTCATGTCGAAGCCGAGCGCGCCGCGGTAGAACTCCGCCGCGGGCGCGACGTCGCTCACGTTGAGGTGCACGTGGCCCACGCGCGTGCCGGCCGGGTAGCCCGACCATGCGACGTCGCCGCCTTCCGCAAGCACGGCCTCGACGTCCATCGGCATCGGTCCTCCGCGCATCGTGCGCCCGTCGAGCGCGGGCCACAGGGAGCGCGGGCGGTCGGCGTAGATCTCGATCCCGTTGCCTTCCGGGTCCGCCAAGTAGAGCGCCTCGCTGAACTCGTGGTCGGAGGCGCCCTGGAGCGGCCAGCGCGCTCGCACGAGGTGCGCGATCGCGCGCCCGAGGTCGGCTCGCGTCGGCACGAGGTACGCCACGTGGTACAACCCGGCCGCACCTGGCGGACGGGGGGCGGCATCGGGCGCGGCGGTGAGCTTCAGCAGCACCTCGTCGGAGCCCAGCTCGGCGTGGCGCGCCGCGTGCGCGTGCACCTGCATGCCGAGGAGGTCGCGGTAGAAGCGCACGCTGGGATCGAGATCGCGCACCGCGAGCTCCACGGGGCCCATGCGGGTCGCGTCGGGAAGCTTCATCGTGGACATCCTACTGCTTCACCGCTTGAAGGTTCAGGTGGACCTTCACCTTGTCTCCGACGAGGACGCCGCCCGCTTCCAGTGCGGCGTTCCACGTGAGGCCGAAGTCGCGGCGGTCGAAGGTCGTCGTGGCGACGGCGCCCGAGCGCGTCCCGCCCCACGGATCCTTGCCTTCGCCCAGGAGCTCCACGTCGAGGACGATCGGGCGCGCGACGTTGCGGATCGTGAGTTCGCCATGGACTCGGAGCCCATCCTCGACCTTTTCGATCCGCGTGCTCCGGAAGCGCATCGTCGGATGCTGCGCGACGTCGAAGAAGTCGGCGGATCGCAGGTGCGCGTCGCGGTCGGCGGCGCCGCTCGTGAGGCCGGCGACGTCGAGCTCGGCCTCGACGCGGCTCTTCGTGATATCGTCCTGATCGCGAACGATCATGGCGCGGCGGATGGGGATCGTGCCGCGCACGTTGCTGATCATGAGGTGGCGTACGGTGAACTCGGCCTGCGAGTGCGAAGGATCGATGGTCCACGTGGTGGTCGGCTGTTGGGTCTGGGTCGCGAGGCTCTGTGGGGAAGTCATGCAGACCATACTACGCTCTCAATAGTGATATACTATCGAGTCAGGAGTGTGGGAGTCGCTCCTGGTTCCAGGAGCTACGGTAAGCGAAGCTATATCCCTTCGACATGTGAAGTGTCCCCCATGGCCCGCAAGCCGTCCGCGCCCTCCCGCGCCCCGATCCAGGTGCCCGACGACCACGTGAAGTGCACGGACTCCACGGGCGGCTGCCAGATCCAGGACCTCTTCCGCCTGCTCGGGAAGACGCACACGCTGGACATCCTCCACCTCTTCGTCATGCAGGAGCCCAGCGCGTCGCTCCGCTTCGTCGAAGTCCAGAACACGCTGAAGCTCTCCCCGAACACGCTCTCCGAGCGCCTGAAGGAGCTCGTCGAAGCAGGCCTCCTCGCGCGGCAGGCGTTCAACGAGATCCCGCCGCGCGTCGACTACCAGGCGACCCGCAAAGCGCGCGACCTGGAGCCCGTGTTCGAGGCGCTCATCGCGTGGGCGATGCGGAACGATCTCGCTCCCCTCCCGCCCGCCGCTGCCGAAGCGACCGGATAACGCGCACCGCCGCAATGACCGGGACCAAAGCGCCGAAGCGTTGCGGAAGCGCCGGATCCCTTTTGGCATTCGGGGAGCCGTTTCGGTGGCTCGGGCACTCGTCGTCGACGCGGACGCGTCAGTTGAGCGTGGGATCGGCCTTGCCGACCGAGAGGTGGAAGTGTCCCGTGAGCTCGCGCGCACGGTTGCGGATCGTGACCTCGGTCACACCGCTCACTTCGCTCACGCGCTTCTGCGTGCGCGCGTGGCCCGTCGCGTGCGACGCGACGTAGATCGCGCTCGCCGCGAGGCCGGTCGGGCTGCGGCCGCTCGTGATGCCGGCTGCGTCCGCCTCGCGGAGCATTTCGCGCGCTTTCGCTTCCACGAGCGGCGGAAGCTGCAGGTCGCTCGCAAGGCGCGCCAGGAAATCGGACGCGTTCGGCGAGGTCGGCTTGAGCTGGAGCTTCGTCACAAGCACGCGGTGGCAGCGCAGCAGCGTGCGCCGGTCGACGCTCGATGCCTCCGCCATCTCGTCGGGGTTGCGCGGGTATCCCGCAAGCCGCGTCGCGGAGTAGAGCGCCGCCGCGGCCATCGCGTCGATGCTGCGGCCGCGGATGAGGTCCGCCGCCGTCGCCTGGCGATAGATGCGCACGCCCTGCTCGGTCACGTGCTGCGGGATCGCGACGCGGTCGGCGATGCCCTGGATGTAGGTGATCGCCTTCGCGATGTTGCGGTCCGCGCCGCTCTTGAACGTCGAGCGCGTGTGCAGCCGGCGTAGGCGCGCCATCTCGTAATGGCGCTTCGCGGGGATGCGGCGCCCGTGCGC
>DATLCC010000121.1:0-28321 GCA_035526585.1 Thermoplasmatota archaeon
AGTGCGTCCGCTGGCAGAAAAAAGTGGGGGCACTGGGAATTTCACCCATCCGAATGATCAGTTCGGTCGAGCTTTGAACCCAGACAAGCAGGTCTCTTCTACGATGCCGTGCAGCGCCGCAAGCGACGCCGCTCCGCGCTCCAGTCAGCAGTCACCGCTCGCCCCGCTCCGGCCGGAGTGGGGTCCGCTCAGCAGACCTTTGTATCGTCAATCGATCGTAACTGGAGCCTGCCGTCATGCCGGGTTAGACCATGCCCCCGTGTGGAACCCCCACGGGGATGGGGGTGTCGGGCCGGCGTCCAGGCCGGCCCCGATCGGCGCTCGCCGGAGTGCTCAGGCACCGCGGCGGAGCTTGGCCGCGCGTCGGCGGCGGCGCATCTTCTTCTTGCGCCACTTCCAGCGCTGGTTTCCCTTCTTCTTCCAGACGCGAGAGCTTCTCTTCATGGTCGGAACAAAAGCGCGGGAAGCGATGCCCCATCTTAACCTTTCGCTGGGCCGGCCTCAGGCGGCGTGGGCGCGCGTGCGGGCGTGGAGGCGGGAGAAGCCGAGCTTCCACAGGGCGAAGAGGAGGACGAACCCCTGCCCGGCGAGGGAGAGGGTCTGGGCCGTGGGCACCGTCATGGGCGTTCCCTCGTCCCCTGCCCGGGGGTTCCTTCTTCTGGTGCGGAGGTCGAAGGCTGGAGGTGGCGTTTGAGGGCGGCCCGCAGCGATTCCAGGACGGGGGCGACGTAGACGTCGCCGCCTTCGTCGCTGAGCTTCTCCACGAATTTTTCGGGGGGCGCCCCATGTGCGTCGTCCAGGTCCGTGTCGGTGGGGCGCGGGGGGCCGCGGAGCATGCGGGCGAAGTTGCCGATCACACTCCCTCGTTCCCTCGTCTCCCTACATCCCTTTTCGGGGAGGTCCCGGGGGGACGTGGGCGCTCGGGCGCCTAGCGGGTCATGGAGACGCCCGTGGAGAGCGCGCCGCCGCCGACGGCGTTCGTGGCGCGGACGGTGTAGGTGTACGCGGAGGCGGTCGGAGGCGCATACGTGTACGTGGTGAGCGTCGTCGTCCCGATCCACGTGCCGTTGCGGTAGAGGTCGTACGAGAGGACGGCCGAGCCGCCGTTGCTCGCAGGCGCGCTCCACGACATGATGACGTTGACGCCGGCCACGCCTCCCGTCTTCGCGAGGTTGAGCGGCGCCCACGGGACGCCCATCGAGAGCTTGCTCTGCGCGGTGGAGGCGGCGCCGTTCCCGCCGTCCGTGACGGCGTAGACGCGGTAGTAGTACGTGCTGTTGTTCGCGACCGTGGCGTCGGCCCAGCTGACGTTCGTGGGCGTGAGCGACGAGGTCGCGAGGAGCGACCACGAGCTGCCGTCGGTGCTGCGCTCGATCTTGTAGCTCGAGAGCGAGCCGCCGCCCATGTTCGGCGCGGTCCACGAGAGCGTGAGCTGGTTCGCGGTCGTGTTCGTGAGCGTCAGCGTCGGAGGCCACGCCGTGCCGATCGTCGTCTTCGTGACGTCGCTCGAGTTCGCGCCCGCGCCCACCGAGTTCGTCTCGGCCACGCGATAGTAGTACGTCGTGTTGTCGGACACGTTCGCGTCTGTCCACGCGCGCGTCGCGTTCGTGGTCGTGGCGAGCGTGGACCATGTGCTGCCGTCCGTGCTGCGGTAGACCGTGGATCCGGTGTACGTGCCGCCGTTCTGGCTGGCCGCGCTCCACGAGAGCCCGAGCTGGTGCGCCGTCGAGTTGGAGATCGTCACGGCGGGCGCGGACGGGGTGCCGATCGCGTAGACGGCGCTGGACCATGGGCCCGCGCCAAGCGCGTTGTTGGCGCGCACGCGGTACGAGTAGATCGTGCCCGTGACCTGCGTGGTCGACGTGCTGACGGACGTCGCCGGGCTCGCGTCCGACCAGCTCACGTTGTTGCTGCTCTTCTCGATGTCGTATGTCAGGATGGCGGAGCCGCCGTCGCTTGGCGCATTCCACGACATGATCGTGCTGACACCGCCCACGCCGCCCGTGCGGGCGAGGCCTGTGACGCCCCACGGCACGCCCATCGTGAGCTTGCTCTGCGCGGTCGAGGCGGCGCCGTTCCCGCCGTCCGTGACGGCGTAGACGCGGTAGTAGTACGTGCTGTTGCTCGAGACCGTCGCGTCGGTCCAGCTCACGTTCGTGGGCGTGAGCGACGACGTCGCCAGGAGCGACCACGAGCTGCCGTCGGTGCTGCGCTCGATCTTGTAGCTGGAGAGCGTGCCCCCACCCATGTTGGGCGCGCTCCACGAGAGCCCGATCCTGTTCGCGGTCGTGTTCGTGAGCGTGAGCGTCGGAGGCCACGCCGTGCCGATCGTCGCCTTGCTGACGTCGCTCGAGTTCGTGCCCGCGCCGACCTCGTTGGTCTCCGCGACGCGGTAGTAGTACGTCGTGTTGTCGGAGACGTTCAGGTCGATCCACGAGCGGTTCGTGCTCGACGAGGAGGCGATCGTGGTCCACGACGTCTGGTCGGTGCTGCGGTAGATGGCGTAGCTCGCGTACGTGCCGCCGTTCTGGCTGGGCGCGCTCCACGAGATGGTGAGGCGGTGGGCGGTCGTGTTCGTCACGCTGGGCGAGGGGGCGGAGGGGGGACCTTTCGCGTAGACGCTGCTGGATCCGGGGCCGGTGCCGACGAGGTTCGTGGCGTAGACCTTGTAGTAGTAGATCGTCCCGAGCGTCGCATCGATGTAGCTCGTCGTGGCCGACGTTCCGCGCGAGGTGAAGGTCACGTTGTCGGAGCTGCGGTAGATGGTGTAGCTCGTGATGGGGGAGCCGCCGTCGCTGGGCGCGCTCCACGAGAGCGTGACGCTCACGCCATCGACGCCGCCCGTGCGCGCGAGCCCGGTGACGGTCCACGGCGCGCCAAGCGCCTGCTTCGTGGCGCTCGCGTTCGCGCCGTCGCCCTGGTCGTTGACGGCCTGGGCGCGGTACGCGTAGGACGCGTTCGCCGTGACGTTCTGGTCCGTCCACGAGAGGTTCGTGACGGCCGCGCCGGAGGCGGGGAGCGGGATCCAGGTCGCGCCGCCGTCGGCGCTGCGCCACAGCTTGTAGCCGTTGGGAACGTTGTCGGAGTCGCCTCCCACGTCCGCGGGCGGCGTCCACGCGAGGGCCAGGTTCCCGGCGGTGAGGTTCGTGGCCGTGAGCCCGGGCGCGCTCGCGAAGCCGCCCGCGTCGAGCGAGGCCGAGAAGGGGCCCGCGCCCGCCGCGTTCAGGGCGCGCACCTTGTAGTACAGGTGCGGCGCGGAGGCGGCGGTCGCGTCCGTGTAGAGCGTCGTCGGCGACACGTCGAGGAGCGTCTCCGCGCCCGCGCTCGTGCCGCGCCAGATCTCGTAGCTCGTGACGGCGCCGCCGCCGTTGGACGCGGGCGCGCTCCAGGTGAGCGTGTTGCTGACGCCCGCCACGCTCGCGCTGCGCTGCAGGCCGAGCACCTGCCACGGCGGGCTCATGCTTGTCTTCGAGACGTCGCTCGAGTTGAGGCCGTTGCCGACCTCGGTCACCGCTGCGACGCGGTACCAGTACGTCGCGTTCGCGCTGATGTTCGCGTCGTCCCACGTGAGGTTCGTCGCGCTGTTCGAGTAGGCGAGCTGGAGCCAGGACGTGCCGTCCGCGCTGCGGAAGATCGTGTAGCCGCTAGCGGCGCTGCCGCCAAGGTCGCCCGGCGCGTAGGTGAGGCGCAGGGGCGCGCTGCTGTTCGTGACGTTGAGCGTGGGGCCCGCGGCCTGCGTGATGGCCTTCGCCGCGACGGTCGCGGTGGAGTTCGGGCCGTAGCCGGCGCCGTTGAGCGCGCTCACCGTGAACGTCCACCAGTCGGTGTCGGGCGGCGAGTAGAGGAACGTCGTCGCGTTGCCGATCTCGCCCACGAGCGTGTAGGACGTGTCCGCCGGGTGCTTGCCCCAGACGGCGTAACCGTAGATCTGCCCTGGACCCGTCCAGCCGGGGGCGCTCCACGTCACGCTGATCGTGGACGCGAGGCCGGTCGCGCTGATGCCCGTCGGGGCGTCGGGCCGGCCCAGCGGCACGGCGCAGACGGCGTCCGACGGCGTGCCGCGCAGGTCGCCCAGCGTGTCGCTGTGTGTGACGAGCGTCACGTTGTACCAGTAGCTCGTGCCGTTGGTCACGTTGTAGTCGTGGAAGGTGAAGTTGAAGCTCGACACGTTGATCGTCTTCACGATGGTCGTGACGTTGTCGGGCGAATTGCCGCGCCAGACGAGGTATTCCTTCGCGCCGACCGTTCCGTTCGAGGACGGCCACGTCCAGTTGACGCGCACCGAGTGGTTCAGCGCCTCCGCCGTGACCGCGCGCGGGGGGAGCGCGTTCACGCTGAGCTCGCTGAGCGTCTGCGCGACGGACGTGCCGGGCCACACGTACATGACGAACGCCATCTCCGTGTAGTCCTCGCTGCCGTTGCGCAGCTTGTTCATCGTCGCGCTGCGCGTGACGCTCGCGACGTCGTCCGAGTCGGGCACGTCGGGGCCGACCTCGAGGTAGAGATAGTGGAAGCGTCCGTAGGTCGCGGCGTTCGCCATGAACTGGCGCGTCTCCTGGGCGTCCCACGTGCCTGGCTGATAGCTCGCGAGGATGACGGATCCGTCGTTCGACGCGTCGACGCCGAACGTGCCCTGCTTCGAGACGCTCAGGTGATGGAGGGTCGAGCTCGTGCCGATGACCTCCTGGAACAAGCCCGCGTCGTCGCTGGACGAGAAGTCCCACGCGGTGCCGGGCGTGTAGCCCTGCCAGTCGAGGGCGCGAGGCGTCGTGAGGAGCGGGTGCGTCGTGTCGGGGGCCGAGACGGATCCCGCGCCGCTTCCGATGCCCGCGTCGAAGAGGCGGTCGAGCCACTGCACGTTCTGCTGGCCGCCAAGGACGAGGAGCCGGCCGCCGTAGAGGTCGACGTAGTCGCGGATCGCGTTCTTCACGGCGTTGGGCGTGAACGCGTTGTGGTCGGCGCCGGAGCCCACGACGAGGAGGTCGTAGGCGGGGCGCTCGAACGTCTTGGACATGTAGACGCGGGGCGCGAGGCTGGGCTGCTCGACGCGCACGTCGTCCACGCTCCAGCCGTAGCCGATGTTGTTGTCGTTGTCGGCCAGCCAGTGGAAGGCGACGAGCACGCTGGCGTTGCGGGCGCACCAGATGCAGTTCGTCTTCGTGACGTCGACCTGGCGCGCGCTCCAGCTCGCGGTGTTGGGCAGGCCGCACTCGTCGGAGCGGTCGGCGACGCTGTTCGAGATCGGGTACCACGTGGCGCCGTTGTTCGGGCTCACCTCGACCCAGCCGTAGTCGCCGCAGTCGTAGCTGCCGTTCCCGCGGTCCGTGTCCACCCACTCGTTCCAGCGGATCGTCGCGATCGTGGCGTTGTCCTCGGGCAAGAGGTTCGCCGAGCCCACGATGGCGCGAAGCTCGCGGTTCTTCGTGTAGCCAAGCGTGACACCGTTGGAGCTTAGCGCCATCGAGGTCGAGACGTCGCTCGAGGGAGTGAGCGTCAGGAGGCCTTCGAGCGACGTGTCGTTCACGCGGTAGAAGTCGAACTTGGTGCCGGCGCCCGCGCCGATGACCTCCTGCTGCACGTTCACGCCGAGGTTGGGGAGAAGGTTCGCGATGAGGTCGGAGGAGGTGTCCATGTAGACGTCGCCGGTCGCGAGAGATGCGCGCGTCTTGTTCACGAACATCACGCTGATGTTCTCCAGCGCGCTCGACTCCGCCTGCGAGGTCGTGGTGAACGCGGCGCCGCTCTGATCACCGACGTAGCCGACATGGAAGTCGTCCATGCCCGAGACGCCGTAGGCGTTCCCCGCGGAGTCAGGCGTCACGGGGTAGGCGCGCAAGTGGAACTCGTAGCCATCGAGGCCGAGCGCCGCCTTGGCTTCGCCGTAGTCGACGCCGGTGTTGCGGTTGTCCGTCGCATCGTAGCGGCCGCGCGCGAGGGCGTCGAATTTCTCGGCGTCGATGCGGATGCTCGACCCCTTCTCGATGAGGCCGAGGCGATCGACGCCGTTGATGCTGGCCGCGTCGGCGTCCCAATCGTCGGGCCAGCCGGGGGTCCCGAGCATCACGCCCATCGCCTGCTGGGCCTGCGTCTTGAGGTCGATGTGCTCGAGGTTGGAGACGGAGGAGCCGGGGGGCTCGACCACGAACTGGATGAGATAGCTCGCGCCCATGACGAAGAGCGCCGCGGCGACGACGTACGACGCCATCGAAGCGGATCCTTGATCGCAGCCCTTCCGGAAATGCTTCCGGAGGCGGTCGATCCAGGATGTGCGGGCATCCAAGCTCGGGGACCTCGCGTCCTTCCTCGCAGAGAGGCACTATAAAAGGCCTCGGCGTGGAGCCGGCGTGCCGGACAAAGAAGCTTAAGAGGCCCTGCGCTTCGGCGCCGACGTGCACGGCGTCGAAGAGCGCATCGCCATCCTTCGCGAAGACGGATCGGTCGACAAGGCGCGCGACCCGAACCTGCCGGACGCGACGCTGACCCGTCTGTATGAGGGGATGCGTTTGATCCGCCTGCTCGACGAGCGGTGCATGAACCTCCAGCGCCAGGGGCGCATCGGCTTCTTCGGCACGACGACGGGCGAGGAGGCCGCCGTGGTCGGCAGCATCGCGCCCCTTCCGGACGACGACTGGGCCTTCCCCGCCCTGCGCCAAGGGGGCGCGCTCCTCTACCGCGGCTTCCCGCTGCGCAAGTACTTCGCCCACCTGTACGGGAACGCGGAGTCGGTCGAGCTCGGGCGCTCGATGCCCTGCCACTACTCGGACCGCACGCATCATTTCGTCACGTGGTCCTCGAGCATGGCGACCCAGCTTCCCCACGCGGTCGGCATGGCCTACGGCGCCAAATACCGCGGCTCGAAGCAGATCGCGATCGGCTACCTGGGGGATGGCGCCTCGAGCGAAGGCGACTTCCACGTCGCGGCGAACTTCGCGGCGGTGCAGAAGGCGCCGGTCGTCTTCTTCTGCAACAACAACCAGTGGGCCATCAGCGTCCCCTTCGCGCGCCAGACCGCCTCGGGGAGCGTCGCCGTGAAGGCGCAGGCGTACGGATTCCCCGGCGTGCGGCTCGACGGCAACGACGTCCTTGGCGTCTACGTCGCCACCCGCGACGCGGCCGAGCGCGCGCGCCGCGGCGACGGCCCCACGCTCATCGAGGCCGTCACGTACCGCATGCAGGGGCACTCGTCCTCGGACGACCCCACGCGCTATCGGTCGCAGGCCGAGGTCGACTCGTGGAAGCGTCGCGACCCGCTCGCGCGCTTCGAGACGTACCTGCGCCAGCGGGGCCTCCTCGACGACGCGCGCCTCGCCGCGTTGGACGAGCGGCTCAAGAAGGAGATCGACGAGGCGATCGCGCACGCGGAGGCGACGCCTGCGCCGCCCACGGATTCTCTCGTGGAGCAGGTGTTCGCCGAGGTACCGCCGATGCTGCGGCGCGAGTACGAGGAGATGCAGGCGGCGCTGCGCCGCTGATGCGCGCAAAACGATGTCTGTCGCCTGACGCATGGCAGACGAGTTTCCTTCTGTCTTTCACGCGAAGTCGGCCGTGATCGTCCCGGTCGTCCCGGCCGTCACGCCGCCGCACGCATCCGCGGGCGTTCCGGCAGCGACGCTCACGATGAGCCGCGACGCGCCAGCCGCGGGGACGGCGACGGTCGCGCCGCCCGGGCAGAAGAAGACGCCGGCGGTCGTGCCGACGGGCGTGACCCAGCTGTACGAGCCCTGGATCGAGCCGAAGACGGCATCCACGATCTCGATCGCGGCGCTCGTCGCGCCCGCGGGCACGCGGAAGCAGGCGGAGCCGGTGGAGACGCCGCCAGCGCAGTTCGTGCTGGCGAGGGCGCCGACGTAGTCCTTCGAGTCGGCGAGGACGACGGGGGCGGCGAGCAGGATCGAGAGCGTGGCGAGCGCAAGGAGTTTCATGGGGATGGGCCTCCGCCTCGGCAAGCTCGTCCGGGAAGGAAGAAGGCTTCTGCCGAAAGGGTAAGGACCCAGCCTTTTTGAGGATCGGGGCGCTCGCGGCGCGATGGCCTCGCTCGACGTCCTCGACTGGCAGGTCGGGCTCGACGCCGCCCTCGCCAAGGCGGGCCTCGCGCCGGCCTATCGGCGCCAGGCCTTGAAGGAGGCGCGCCGCGTCGTCGACGCGATGGCGTTCCGCTTCGCCCTCATGGACGAGCGACCCCTTCCCGAGGACCTCGACTACCTCCGCGCGATCGAAGCCGTGAAGCCCGCGGAGCGCGCGGCCGCGGTCCTCGTCGCGCGCCGGCCCGTCTACGCGCGCGCCCGGCGGCGGCGCCTCGTCACCACCTACGTGACGCTGGGGATCCTCGCCCTGTCGATCGCCGCGCTCTTCTACTACGGCACAAGCGAAACGGCAGAGGAGCTCGCCCTCGTGACGTACAACGCCGGGCAGGACCTGACCTTCCCTGCGAACAAGACGTTCGTCGTCGGCGACAACGTGACGCGGCTCCACGTCGACGGCACGATCCTCCTCTCGAAGGCCACGCGCGGCGTGATCGAGGTGCGCCTCGTCGACCCTGCCGGCCGCACGCGCCTCTTCGAGTCGTACGGCCCGAACGGCGACATCTACCTGCGCGAGAACATCCTCGAGCCCGAGCCTGGCGAATGGTCCCTCCTCGTGGACTTCCTGGACGCGCAGGGAAGCGCAAGGGTCACGGTGGATGCCGTGCGTCCTGCAAGGTGACGATCCCCATGAGCGTGCGCGTCCGATTCTTCGCCGGGACCCGTGATGCGGTGGGAGCGCCCGCGCTCGACGTGGACGTGCCCGAAGGGGCGCGCGTGGACGACGTCATGACGCAGCTCTGCGCGACGCATCCGCGCCTGGCCCCGTACCGCGCGCACGCGCTCTACGCGCTCGATGGTGCGTTCGTGCCCGTGACCACGCGCGTCGCGGGGGCGCGGGAGATGGCCGTCATGCCGCCCGTCTCCGGCGGCTCGCTTCAGGAGGAGCCCTTCAGCCTGGACGCCCTCGTGCACGAGCTGGAGCGCGCCGGCGCAGGAGCCGTGGTCGGCTTCGTGGGCTACGTACGGGGCGATGGCGGAACAACGCGGCTCCGGTTCGAGGCGTACGCGCCGATGGCCGAGCGCGAGATCGCGGCCGTGCGCGACGAGGCGATGCGCAAGTTCGGGCTCACCGGCTGCCTCGTGCGCCACCGCATCGCGACGCTCGCGGTCGGCGAGCCGATCGTGGCGGTCGTGACGGCGGCGCCGCACCGCCTCGCCGCGTTCGAGGCCGCGCAGTGGATCATGGACGAGCTCAAGACGCGCGTGCCGATCTGGAAGGCCGAAGAGAGCGGCGGCGGCGCGCGCTGGGTGAACGATCCGACCGGAGGATGACGCACATGGCCGACGAGGAGTTCTTCGCAGGACGATCGCTCGCGCGCGCGAAAGCCGAGAGGCTGGGCAAGATCGCGCCCAAGCCCTCGCCCTCGCCCTCGCCCTCGCCCTCGCCCTCGCCCTCGCCCGCGTCACCCGCGTCCGCTTCCTCTTCCGCATCGGTCGCGTCGCCCGCGTCGCCGACGGCGTCGCCCGAATCCGAAGGCCGCATGGCCGATATCACGGCGAAGCCGATCGTGCACCGCGAGGCCGTGGCGGAAGGGTTCCTCCGCCTGCAGCCCGCGACGCTCGCCGCGCTCGCGGCCGGCACGCTCCCCAAGGGCGATCCCTTCGGGCCCGCGCGGATCGCGGGCATCATGGCGGCGAAGAACACGCCGCAGATCGTCCCGCTGTGCCACCCGATCCCGCTCACCTCCGTCGAGATCCTCCTCACGCGCGAGGAGCGCGGCGTGCGGTGCAAGGCGACGGTCGTCGCCGAGTGGAAGACCGGAGTCGAAATGGAGGCCCTGGCCGCCGTGACGGGCGCCCTCCTCACGGTGTGGGACATGACGAAGGCCCTCGAGAAGGATGCCACCGGGAACTATCCGGACACCGCGATCGAGGCGATCCGGGTGCTGCGCAAGTCGAAGGGATCGCCATGAGCCACGCCGAGCACGAGCACAAGGGGCACGCCCCGCGCGAGGTCGGGTTCGCGATCGTCACGGTGAGCGACACGCGCGACCTGTTCCACGACGAGAGCGGCGGCCTCATCGCCGATCTCGCCCAGAAGGACGGGCACCACGTGCGCCGGCGCGCGCGCGTGCACGACGAGCCCGACGAGATCCGCGCGGCGCTGCGCGACGCGATGCTCGAAGACGTCGACGTCGTCGTCTTCACGGGGGGCACGGGCGTCGCGCGCCGCGACGTCACGGTGGAGACGCTCGCTCCGCGCTTCGCGAAGACGCTGCCCGGCTTCGGCGAGCTCTTCCGCTGGCTCTCGTTCCAATCCCTGGGGAGCGCCGCAATGGCGAGCCGCGCGGAGGCGGGCGTCGTCGGTGGGCGCCTCGTGTTCCTGCTTCCAGGCTCGCCCGACGCGTGCCGGCTCGCGATGGAGCGGCTGATCCTGCCCGAGGTCGGGCACCTCGTCGGCCTGATGCGGCGCTAAGCTCAGCCCGACTTCGACAGCGTGACCATCGTCACGTCGAAGGTCAGGTCCTTCCCCGCGAGCGGGTTCTGCGCGGGGAGCGCGGCCACGATGCGCGTCTCGTTCACCGACTTCACAGTGGCTTCGCGCGGCGCGCCACCCGCGCCCACCTGCGAGAAGGTGAAACCGACCGGCGGATCGTTGCGTACGACGATCGCGGTGTCGTTCACCTCCTTCAGGGAGCTCATCGCGGGCCAGAACTGCTTGAAGGTGAACTTCTCGCCCACGGGCGTCGTCGGCGTCGTCCGGAACGAGACGTGCGCCTCGTCGATCGCGGTGAGGACGCTGGAGTTGGGCCAGAAGGGATAGATCGTGTACGATTCGCCCACCTTCGCGGCGAGCTTGTACGTCACGACCTCGGAGGACAGGTTCGTCACCCGGTAGGGCCAGAGCGAGCCGTCCTGGTCGAGCTTGAACGTGTCCCCGACCTTGAACGTGGCCGGATCCCCCTGCCCGCTCTCGTTGAGGTACGCGTCGAAGGTCTCCCGGGCGACGCTCTGCTCGTCGTTCACGACGGTGATGTTGCGCTGCAGCACGTCGTCCCGGTTGAACTGCTGGTCCTCCGTCGCGGGGCCATACCCCTGCTCGGGCGGGAAGCTCACGGTGCGCGACTCGCCAGGCTGCATCCCGCGCATCCCTTCCGCGAGGCCCGGGACGATCGAGAGCCGCGGCACGGTCACGACGTGGAGGAAGCCGTCGCTGAAGCGGTACGTGTCGGTCTTCGGGACCGCAAGCCCGACGAGGCCCCGGTCGTTCGTGTTGAAGACGCGGCCCGTCGCGCTGAGGCGGCCCGTGTACAGGATGTCCGTCTCGTCGCCAGGGCCGAATCCGGGCGCTGCGGGCAAGATGTGGAGGGTCAGGAGGCCCGCGTGCCTGCGCGGCGCGGCGGCGCCGCTCACGACGCTCACGTCGAGCGCGTGGTCGCCGACGGGCGCGTCCTCGGGAATGCTCACCGTCACGAAGAGTGTGGCGTTCGAGCTGCCGCGCACGGTCGCGATGTCGCTCTCGCCGCTTGCGAGGCCGTCCACCTTGAGCCGAACGTCGCGCGCGGCGGTGTCGCGGTTCGCCACCGTGACGAGATAGGTGACGTTGTGGCCGCCGGTCGCGTTCACGCTGGCACGGGGCGCCGAGACGGAGAGCAGGTGGCTCTCGACCGTGTCGCCAAGGACGCCCGTGACGGCGTACGTGGCGCCGGCGATCGCGGCGAGGAAGAGGACGAACGCGAGCGCTTTCACGGGCGTGGACAGGGCCACTTTCTACGCCACCGCGCGCGCCAAGGCGGGTCCGGCTTAAGAAGGCTACGAGCCTCGCCGCGGCGGTGCGATAGTCTTTAGCGCATCGGCCCGCGTGCCGCGTCCGTGGGCATCGCGGGCGACCTCGGCATGATCGCCGCCACCGCGCTCTGGCTGATGCTCCCGGCCTACTTGTCCAACATGCTGCCCGTGTTCGTGGGCGGCGGCGCGCCGATCGACCTCGGCCGCAGCTGGCGCGACGGCAAGCGTATCCTCGGCGACGGCAAGACGTGGCGAGGCCTGCTCCTCGCGCCGCTCCTCGCGGCGATCCTCACGGGCGGCCTCCAGTGGCTCGTCGACCACACCGCGTGGGGGACGAGCTACGGGTTCCCGGGCTGGGGCGGCTGGCCGCGCTGGTTCCTCCTCGCCTACCTCATGGGGCTGGGCGCCCTCACCGGCGACGCGGTGGAGAGCTTCATCAAGCGACGCACCGGACGCGACCGCGGCGAGAAGTGGTTCCCCTGGGACCAGCTCGATTTCATCCTCGGCTCGCTCCTCTTCGCGTTCCTGCTGATGCCAACGCGCTTCCTCGGGCTCTTCACGCCCGAGCGGCTGATCGTCATCCTGCTCCTCACGCCGGTCCTCCACCTCTTCGTGAACTACCTCGGCTACCGGCTCGGGCTCAAGGACGTCCCCTGGTGACCCCCCGAGGCGGCAAGCCCGAGCTTGCCTGCACTCAAAAGGCGGCCGAGGCGTCCGGCTGGCGGAGCGAGGCTCCACCCGTGGTCGCGAGATCCAGAGCCCTCGCGCCCACGGGGTCCTCTTCTTCGGCATCGCCGCGTTTCAGTACGTGGGGACGCTCGGGTCGACGTCGCGGGCCCAGGCCAGGATCCCGCCCTCCAGGTTCCTGACACGCCGGAAGCCCAACGTCTGCAGGAGCTGCAGGGCGCGCGCGCTCCTTGCGCCGCTCCGGCAGTAGAGGACCACGTCCTCGTTCTGCGGGATCTCCGCCGCGCGCGCCGCCACGTCCTGGAGCGGGATGAGCGTCGAGCCGGGGATCGTCGCGATGTCGCGCTCGTGCGGCTCGCGCACGTCGATCAGCACGACGTCCTTGCGGGCGAGACGCGCCGCAAGCTCCTTCGCGCTCACGCTCGGGATCCCCGCCGGCGCTTCCTCCTCCTCGCCACGGATCCCGCAGAACTCCTCGTAATCGATGAGCTCCCGCTGCGTGGCGTGAGGTCCACACAGGGGACACAAGGGATCCTTCGCGAGCCTGAGCTTCGTGAACTCCTGCGCCAACGCATCGTAGAGAAGGAGCTCGCCGACAAGGGGCTGCCCGCGCCCGACGATCAGCTTGATCGCCTCCGCGGCCTGGATGCTCCCCATGATCCCGGGAAGCACGCCCAGAACGCCGCCCTCCGCGCAGCTCGGGACGAGCCCCGGCGGCGGTGGCTTCGCGTAGAGACAACGATAGCACGGGCCGCGTGTCGCATCGAACACGCTCGCCTGCCCCTCGAAGCGGAAGATGCTCGCGTAGACGTTCGGCTTCCTCTGCAGGACGCTCACGTCGTTCGCGAGATAGCGGGTCGGGAAGTTGTCCGTCCCGTCGACCAGGATGTCGTAGTCCTTCAGCAGGTCCATCGCGTTCGCGCTCGTGAAGCGCGCGTCGTGCTCGTGCACGTCGATGCGCGGATTGAGCGCGCGCAGCCGTGCGCCCGCGACCCGCACCTTCCGCGCGCCCACGTCGCTCGCGGAAAAGAGGACCTGCCGATGCAGGTTGCTTGGATCCACGATGTCGAAGTCGACGAGCCCGAGCGTGCCGACGCCCGCCGCGGCCAGATACAGCGCCGCCGGCGCGCCCAGGCCGCCCGTGCCCACAAGGAGCACCTTCGCGCCCTTGAGGCGCTCCTGCCCCTTGAGCCCGATCTCGGGGAGGATGAGGTGGCGCGCGTACTGCGCGATCTCGTCCCGGGAGAGGGGCATGGCGACCTCCATGGCGCTGGCCTCGCTAAAGGCTAGGTACCCGTCACCTAGCCCCCTCATCGAAGCGAGAGCGCGAGCACGAACAGCACCACAAGCGGCGCCGCGACCACCGCATGCAAGGCGGCGCGCCCGTGGCCGCGCTCGCGCCAGACGCTCCTCGCCATGAGCCCCAGGAGCACGCCGAGCCCCAGGAGCGCGCCCACGACGGGCGGCGACGCCGGGCGCCCCACGAGCCCGCGCAACACGAGGAGCTCCCCCGCCAAGGCGGCCGCGCCCGCAGCGACGCACACCCAGAGGGCACGGGAGCGCCGCTGCGGCAGGAGCGCGCGGCCGATCGCGACGAGAAGGAGCCCGACGTGCGCGCAGAGCGCGACCAGCATGACGCCCACGAAGGCATCGAGCGGCGTCACCGCAACGACCCCCCGAGCGCCTCCTCCAGATGCTGCGCGAACCGACCGCGCGTCACCGCGACGCCGCCCAGCGCGCGCACGGCGGCGGCGCGATGCTCCTCCACATGAGGAAAGCACGCGAGGATCGGGAGCGTCGGGTCGGCCGCGCGCAGCGCCGCGAGCGCCTCCGCGACGCCGGGCGCGCTCACGTCCGCCATGACGCGCGCGGCGCCGCGCGCGAGAGCGGAGGCGTTCGACGCGTGAGCGTAGACGACGGCGACTCCGAGCTTCGACGCCGCCTCGTCGATCTTCGGCCTGAAGAAAAGGTCGAATCCGAGCGCGAGCACGGTCTCCACGCCGCGCGCATGTGCGACGGCGCGTAAGGGCCTTCGTACGTCGCGCGCGTGCGCGCGCCAAGGAGCCTTTGCCCACGTGCGCTCGCGCGACGATGCCTCTCTACGGGCGCCTGCGCCGGCGGGCCTGCGCGCAACAAACCCTATATAGCCTCCCCCCTCGTCGAGCGCGAGGCTCGGCATGCGCACTTCGCTCGCCCTCATCGTGCTCCTTGTTGCGCTCCTTGTCGCGGCTGCGTTCGCGGGAGCGCTGCCGACGCCCGGCTTCAACGGGGCCGCGAGCGACGCCGCGCTGGGGCGCATCTTCCCCGAGGCGTTGCAGACGAACGACTTCGTGAGCTACGACGAGGCGCGCGCGGGGCTCGACATGCTGATCGCCGAGGCGCCGGATCGCCTCGAGCTCAAGGTGCTCGGTCCGAGCCTCGGTTGGCCGAACCCCGTGACGGGCACGCGCGAGCCGCACGACATCATCGCGGTCGAGGTCACGAACGAGAAGAGCGACGTGCCGGCCGACCAGAAGCGGACGCTCGTCTTCTTCCTCAGCATCCACGGCAACGAGAAGGGCGGACGCGAAGGCGGATTCCGCGTGATCGAGGACCTCGCGCGCGGGATCGGCCTCGCGGAGAAGGAGCCTGAGCTCCTGGGTATGCTCGATTACCAGAAGCTCGTGTTCGTCTTCGCGAACGCGGACGGCTGGACGCACGAGGAGCTCGCGTATCGTGTGGACCCCCGCGCCGATCAGTATACGCGCGAGAATGCGAACGGGACGGACCTGAACCGGCAGTTCCCGACGGTAGGCTATCTTTTCGAGGATTACACGCCGCTCTCGGAGCCCGAGTCGCAGGCGATGGTCGCGTACACGAAGACGCTCACGAACGTCGTCGCCGGCGCGGACATCCACGGCATGCTGCAGAACACGAACCTCGTGCGCATGCTCCTCAAGGACGGCGAGAAGTCGCAGCAGCGCCTCTTCGAGAACCAGCGCCTCGCGGAGCTGTACAAGGAGCGCCTCAACTCGAACCCGAAGTACGACGCGTGGGCCTCCGCGCCCGATTCTCCGGGAGTCTGCTGCGGCCAGGTCGCCCAGTGGGCCGCGACCTTCGACGCGATCGGCTATTCGGCGAGCGGCACCGCGGGCGCGTGGATCGTGCAGCGCCAGGGGCTGGACGCGCCGGGATACACGGTGGAGTTCGCCTACAACCACATGGTCGCGGACAACTACTATCCCGGCCCTGGAGCGATCCTCAACGACTACCACGTGGAGGCCGTGCGCGACGCGGTGAGCGTCTTCATGCACTACGCTTCGGAGAACGTGAAGCTCAGCGTCGAGACGCACGGGAAGCGGACGGCGGTCCTCTCGAACGCCTTCGTCGCGACGAACGCGGACGACGAGAAGGCGGCGTACGGGGGCTGGTTCACCCAGAACGCGCTCGACGACGCGTACGACATCGCGCACAAGCCGTACAGCGCGTCGCCGCATTCGTACTGGACCGATCTCGCGCGGTTCGTGCGGGACGGCGACAAGGCGGGCGTCCTCGACAGCTTCGACTCGGCCGCGGAGCTCACGAAGCGGCTCGGCAGCTACGACCACCTCGTGGTGCCGGGGACGGCCGCCGCGCGCCTCGCGGCCTCGCCCGAGGCGATGCGCGCCGTGGCCGATCGGGTGCGCGCGGGCGGCACGCTCCTTCTCACGGACGACGCGCTTGCGCTCGTGCCCGGCCTGGGCATCGCGGCCGAGGCGGGGAACAAGACGGCGTACTCGGGATACATGGACATCATCGATCGCGAGCATCCGCTCGTCGCGAACCTGCAGGGCGCTCCCCGGCAGACGTACGACCCGAACCCGCTGGGCTTCGCGCCGGACACGAGCCCCGTCTGGTTCGTCGATCGCGCCGCGTGGGAGGAGGCCGGCGGCGTCACCGTCGCGGGCGTGGGCAAGGAAGGGACCGGGGAGGCCAGCGTCGAGGATCCCGCCGCATGCGGCACGCCGCAGATCCCGGCGCCGATCGACGCGCGCGCCGTTTCGATCCCCCTCGCTCCCTCTTCCCGCTCTCCCTCGCCCACGTTCGAGCTGGGCCTCGATTGCCAGGAGCTCGACGGAACGACGCTCGGCATCGCGCCGCTTGGCAAGGGCCACGTCGTCGTCTTCGGCGCGATCCTGCCGAACCCGACGGAGGAGGCGAACCACCCTTACGGGCTTGACGACCATGCGGTCGCCGCGAACGGCAACCTGGTCCTCCTGAACGTGCTCGGGATGGAGTTCGTCTACGAGACGCCGCCGGCGGTCGAGGCGCTCGCGGGGGTCGCGCCTGCGGAAGTGGGAGCGAGCGCGCCTGCCGGCGCGCAAAGCGACGCCGTCCCCGGGCCCGGCGCGCTCATCGGGCTTGCCGCGGTCGCAGGAGCGCTGCTGCTGCGACGAGCGCGAAGATGAGCGGAAGCGCGCCCGCAGGCGCATCCTTCTTCGTCGGCGGCGTCGGGGACGCCGGCGAAGGCGCGTTGGCGGCGTCCTCGCTCACGACGAGCGTCCCCGCCATGCCCTGCCCGGTCGCGTCGCCATGGTACGCGCAGTAGAAACGATAGCTTCCGGCGGCCGCGGGCGCGGTGAAGGTCTGAGGCTCGTTGGGAAGGACGTGCTGCACGTCGAAGAGCCCGTCGACCGACGTCACGGTGTGCTCGACCTCGCCGAAGTTCATCGCGTACACGGTGACGCCGCCCGTCGGGACGGTGAGCGACGTAGGGACGAACTCGAAGTCCGCCATGTGGAGCATGATGATCTGCCCCTCCTGCGCCACGGCGAGCGGCGCAGCGAGGGCGACGAGGGCGAGCACGATCGTGGCCGCGCGCACGCGTCGCACTCGGCCCTCCCCGTCTTAGCGCTTGCGCAGGAGGAGCGCGACCAGGGCAAAGCCTGCTAGCGCAAGCGGAAGAGCGATATCGGGTGTGTCTTTCGAGCCGGACGAGGGCGGGGGCGAGGACGAGGACGGGGGCGACGACGCGTTCCTCACGACGAGCACTCCCTTCATGAAATCGCCCGCGTCGTCCGCGCTCGTGTGGTACGGGCAAAAGTACGGATACTCGCCCGGGGCGGTCGGCGCGGTGAAGTTCGCCTCGCCGAAGGCCGGCACGTCGACGAACGTCCTCGAGCCATCGCGCGCCTTCGCCGCGTGCGGCTCGCTGTCCGCGTTCGTGACGCGGACCTCCTCGCCGGGCTCCAGGTCGAGCCGCGCGGGCGTGAACACGTACGTGCGCACGTCGAGCGCGGCCTTCGCCCCCGCGAGGGGCGCGAGGGCGAAGGCGAGCGCGACGGCGAGGAGGATCGCGCGCATGCTCAGCCGACGGGGATCGCGTACTCGTGGCTGATCTCGTTGCGGCCGATCGCGGGGTTCAGCACGTGCGCGACGAAGTACAGCGTTCCGCTCGCGGGCATCTTCACGTTGCTGCAGAAGGGCCCGGGCAGCTCGTAGCCCGCTGCGGCGGCCGCCGTCTGGTTGTCCGGGTAGCTCGGCGCGCCGCCGTTGTACGCGGTGAAGGCCGCGTTGGCCTCGCTCGCGTGGCTCTCCGTGTCCCAGTGGATGGCCGTGTGCGGGGCCTTCCCTTCGCCTTCGGCGCGCCAGCAGACGAGCACGTTGCTGTTCGCGGCGGCCTTCGCGGGGAGCCCGTTCGTGACGCCGACGGCGGGCGTGACGCTGAGGCTGCGCTCGGGGCCGAGGACGTGCGTCACGGTGCCGTTCGCCGCGCGGATGGCCGCGTGGGCGCGCATGTAGTAGACCGCGCCGTCGTTGGCGCCCAGCGTCTGGTTCACGCACCAGCGACCGGGGAGCGTGAGGTTCGCGGAGAGCGTCTTGCTCTCGTTCTCCGCGTAGTACGCGCCCGCCTTGTAGTCCGTGAAGGACGTCGCGTTCGGGTGGCTCGTGAAGTCGAAGTGGATCGCGGTGTGGATCGCGACGCCCTCGCCGGCCGCGCGCCAGCAGAGCTGCACCGTGCTCTCGTGCGCCGAGAGCTGCGGGAAGAAGCCGTCGAGGTCCACCGGCTGGCCTGCCGGGACGATGACCTTCTCCTCGGAGAGGATGGACTGCGTGCCCATGAGGGCGTGCGCGCGGAAGTAGACGGGGCCGCCTGCCGTGGGGACCTTGACGCACCACGCGCCCGGAAGGGGGATCTGGCCCGTGAGCGTCTTCGAGCCCTCGTCCGCGTACGCGGCGCCGCCCTTGTAGTCCGTGAAGGCCGTCGAGTTCGGGTGGCTCACGTTGTCGTAGTGGACGGCGACGTGCTGCGCATTGCCGCGTCCGCCGACGCGGAAGCAGACCTGCGCGTCGGCTCCGGTCGCCTGCAGAGGCGCGGAGAGGACGTTGACGCTCGTGATGCCGGTCGTGACGCCGGGGACGGGTGGCGGCGTGACCGTGGGGACCGATGTCGGCGGTGTGACGCTCGGGACGACGGTGGGCGTCGGAGTCGGCGTCGGCGTGGGCGACGCGCCCGTCACTGTCGTGGGCGTCGGGGTGGTCTTGGTCCCGGTGCAGCCGGCGAGCGCGGCGGCGACGAGGATGATAGCGAAGACGAGGGGGACGTTCTTCATGGTCTCCGGGGCGCAGACCCGGCGTCGGCTTTTATCGTTTCGGTTACCTAGAACGAATCCCGGACCGGCCTGCATCGCCTTTAAGCGGGTGCGCGGCGGTGCGGGACGCGTGCGCGCCGACGCCCCCGTCCTCGGGTGGGATCTGCATCACGCCCGCTTCCACGCGGCGTGAGCGGGCGGCAGCAGGCGCGCGGAGGTTTTTCTCGTGCTGAAGATCGCCGTCCCCAACAAGGGGCGCCTGAGCGAAGCGACCCTCGACCTCTTCCGCAAGGCAGGGCTCAAGGTGGAAAGCTCGCCCGATCGCAAGCTGTACGCCGTCGCGTCCTACGGACGCGACTTGTCCGCAGCTGCGGCTGCGGACGCCACCGCGCTGGACCGGACGGTGCAGATCCTGTTCGTGCGCGCGCAGGACATCCCCGAGTTCGTGCAGGACGGAGTCGCGCACCTGGGCGTCACGGGCGAGGACATCCTGCAGGAGACGCGCCGCGACGTGCGCCAGCTCCTCGACCTGCGCTTTGGCTACTGCCGCCTCGTCGTCGCGGTCCCCGAGCAGAGCGCGATCCACGACGCCAAGGACATCGCGAACGGCGCCCGCATCGCGACGAGCTTCCCGCAGAGCGCGCTCCGCTTCTTCGATGGGCTCGGCAAGAAGGTCACCGTCGTCGAGGTCTCCGGCGCGACGGAGATCACGCCGCACATCGGCGTCGCCGACGCGATCGTGGACCTCACCTCGTCGGGCTCGACGCTCGCGATGAACGGCCTGCGCGAGATCGGCACCATCGTGCACAGCACCGCGCGCATCGTGGGCAACCCGCGCGCCCTGGACGACCCCGCGCTCCACAAGCAGATCCACCCGATCCTCGCGTCCCTCGAGAGCGTGATCAAGGCGCGCGGCAAGCGCTACCTCATGGCGAACGTGCCGCGCGAGCGCCTCGATGAGGTGCGCCGCATCCTGCCAGGCATCAGCGGCCCCACCGTGATGGACATCCTCTCGCACCCGGAGACCGTCGCGGCGCACGCCGTCGTGGACGAGGATGCGCTCTTCGAGGTGGTGACCCGGTTGAAAGCGATCGGCGCTACCGGCATCCTTGTGCTGCCCATCGAGAGGTTAGTCCCTTGATCCTGCGAGCCGTGACAACGCGAACCCGCGAACCCAGGACGCGCGAACGCGGGTCCGCGGGTCCGCGTTGTTCCACGGAGGATCTCCGATGAAGCTAGCCTACGACGGGCCCATCGACAAGATGCCCCTCGGGACGCGAGCGCTCCTCCTCGATCGCCGCGCCTCCTTCGAGCCGTTCGTGGACGCTGTGCGCCCGATCCGTGACGCCGTCCGCGCGCGCGGGGACGACGCCCTCCGCGAGCTCACGGCGCGCTTCGATGGGTGGACGCCTGGCGCCCTCGAGGTGCCGCGCGCCGAATGCGAGCGCGCGCTCGCGCGCCTGTCGCCGCCGCTGGCGCGCGCCCTCGCGGTGGCGCGGGACAACGTCGAGCGCTTCCACCGCGCGATGATGCCGCAGGCGCGCGAGGTGGAGGTCGTGCCCGGCCTCGTCGCGGGTCGTCGCCTCGTGCCGCACGCGCGCGCGGGGTGCTACGTGCCCGGCGGGCGCGCGACGTACCCGAGCACGGTCCTCATGACCGTGACCCCGGCGAAGGTCGCGGGCGTGCGCGAGGTCGTCGTCTGCACGCCGGCGGCGCGCGATGGCAAGGTGCCCGACGCGACGCTCGCGGCGTGCGCCGTCGCGGGCGCGCACCGGGTGTTCGCGATCGGTGGCGCGCAGGCCGTCTTCGCCATGGCGTACGGGACGGCGAGCGTGCCGCGCTGCGACAAGCTCGTCGGCCCCGGGAACGCCTACGTCGCGGCCGCGAAATCGCTCGTCGCGGGCGAGGTCGCGATCGACTCGCCGGCCGGCCCTTCGGAGGTCCTCGTGCTGCACACGGGCGGCCCGTGCCCGCCCGCGTTCGCGGCGGCGGAGCTCCTCGCGCAGGCCGAGCACGACCCCGAGGCGGCGTGCGTCCTCGTGACGACGGACGCCGCCTTCGGACGCGCGGTGAAGGACGCGCTTCGACCGGCCGGGCGCGGCGACGTGGTGGCGGCGGCGCTCGCGAAGCGCGGCGCGATCCTCGTCGCGGGCTCGGAGGCGGAGGCGATCGCCTTCAGCGAAGCCTTCGCGCCCGAGCACCTCGTCGTGCTGAGCCCGCAGCCGCGCGCCACGCTCGGTCAGCTCTCGCACTACGGCTCCGCGTTCCTTGGCCCGTACAGCAGCGTCGCGCTGGGCGACTACGTCTCCGGGCCCAACCACGTCCTCCCCACCGCGGGCCTCGCGCGCAGCTATTCGGGCCTCTCCGTGGACGACTTCCTGAGGCGCCCGACCCACCAGGAGGCGACTTCGGAAGGGCTACAAGCCCTGGCGGAGGTCGCGCAGTCGCTGGCCATGCTCGAAGGGCTCCCGAACCACGCGGAATCACTGCGGGCGAGGAGGGCCCCGCCATGAAGGGCGTGGACCACACGCGCCCGGACATCCGCCAGATGCGCGCGTACGAGGAGGAGCAGGGGAGCGGCCTCAACCTCGCCGCGAACACGAACCTGTTCGGCGTGAACCCCGCCATCGAGCGCGCGCTCGCGCGCGCGCGCCCGTCCGACCTCACCGAATATCCCTCGCTCTCCAGCGCGACGCTCCGTGGCGCGATCGCGCACAAGCTCGGCGTGCTCCCCGAGCAGGTCGTGACGGGGAACGGCTCGAACGACCTCATCGACGTCCTGCTGCGCACCTTCGTCACGCCCGGAGACCGCGTCGCCGCGCACGCGCCGACGTTCAGCATGATCCCCCTCTTCGCGCGCATGAACCACGCCGTCCCCGTCCCGGTCGCGCTCGGGGCAAACTGGTCGCTCGACGCGGACGCGCTCCTTGCGGCCGAGGCGAAGATCACGTTCCTCGTGCGCCCGAACAACCCGACCGGGAACGCGTTCCCGCGCCGCGACGTCGAGCGCGTGATCGAAGGAGCGCGCGGCCTCGTCGTCGTCGACGAAGCGTACATCGAGTTCCTCGGCGGCGTCGATGGCAGCAGCCATCGACAAGGCGCGGCCGGCGGACGCGCCGGCGAGAGCTTCGTGAAGGAGGTGCGGGAGGGACGCGACAACGTCGTCGTCCTGCGCACGTTCAGCAAGGCATACGGCATGGCGGGTCTGCGCGTGGGCTACGCCGTCGCCAACCTGACGCTCGCGCACGAGATGAACAAGGTGCGCGGCCCGTACAGGCTCGACTCGCTCGCCGAGACGGCGGCGACGATGGCGCTCCAGGACGACAAGTTCCTCCACGACGTCGTGACGGGCGTTCGCCTGGAACGCCCGAACCTCAAGCGCGTCCTCGAGGACCGCGGCTTCCACGTCTTCCGGAGCGACGCGAACTTCCTCTTCACGCAGCCGCCTTACGACGCGGACATCCTCGCCCTGGGCCTCGCCAAGCGAGGCGTCTATGTGCGCGAGTTCGGCGGCGACCTCGCCCCGTACCTGCGGATCACGGTGGGGCCGCCTGCGGCGACCGCGCGGCTCGTGGTCGCGTTGGACGAGGTCATCGAGGTCATCAAGGGGGGCGGCGCATGAGCGCGGACATCGCGATCCTGGACTACGGCGTCGGCAACCTGCACAGCGTTGGCAAGGCCCTGGAGAAGGCCGGGGCGCGCGTGCGGGTCGTCCATGACCCCAAGCTCCTCGCCGACGCGGACGCGCTCGTGCTCCCCGGGGTCGGCGCCTTCGGCGAGGCGGCGACGAAGCTCGCGCCGTACAAAGAAGCGCTCCTTGCCGAGCTCGACGCCGGAAAGCCGCTTCTTGGCATCTGCCTCGGGATGCAGCTCCTCTTCGAATCCAGCGACGAAAGTCCGGGCGCCGTCGGCCTCGGCTACATCCGCGGGCACGTGCGCAGGCTCGCGCATCCGAAGCTCCCGCAGATCGGCTGGAACGCGCTCGCGGCGGTGGACGGTGAGCCCCTCTTCGGGGGACTTCCCGAAGGGCCGCACGTGTACTACGTGAACAGCTTCGCCCCGAAGCCCGAGGAGCCCGTCACGATCGCCACGACGACGTACGGTGAGACGTTCACCGCAGCGGTGCGGAAGCGTCTTACATGGGGCGTCCAGTTCCATCCAGAGAAATCCGGACCGGCGGGGCTCGCCATGGTCCGCAACTTCGTGCGAGAAGTCGAGGAGAAAGCCTGACCATGGAGATCATCCCGGCCATCGACCTCAAGGGCGGCGCCTGCGTCCAGCTCGTCGGCGGCGACCCGCATCACGAGAAGATCCACATCGACGATCCGCTGGCGCAGGCCCAGAAGTTCATCGACCAGGGCGCGCGCTGGATCCACATCGTCGACCTGGACCGTGCGCTCGGGACCGGGAACAACCTGCAGATCATCAAGAAGATCCTCGAGGTGCCCGGCGCGCGCTTCCAGGTGGGCGGCGGGATCCGCTTCACGGAGGACATCGACATGCTCCTCGAATGCAACGCCGCCCGCGTCGTCGTCGGCACGCGCGCCGTCACGGACGACAAGTGGTTCGCGCACGTGTGCGAACGCTACGGCGATCGTGTCGTCGCGGCCGTGGACGCCAAGGGGGACGACATCCTGATCAAGGGCTGGCAGGAGTCGAGCGGCAAGAAGCTCCACGAGTGGGGCGCCAAGGCCGCAAGCCAGGGCATCGGCGGTCTCCTCTACACGGACGTGAGCCGCGAGGGCCGCATGGGGGGCGTGAACGCCGAAGGCGTCGCGACGCTCGTGAAGCGCGTGAAGATCCCCGTCGTCGCTTCGGGCGGCGTCCGGCATCTCGACGACCTCCAGACGCTCTGGGAAGCCGGCGCATGGGGCGTCGTCGTCGGCATGGCGGTCTACACGGGCGCGCTCGACCTCAAGCAGGCGATCGCGCACTTCGAGCGCAAAGGTAGCCGGTGATCCGCCTGCCACTCCGGCCCAACGCGACCACGGGGATGACGACGCTCACGAAGGTCTGCCGCCTCGGCTTCGTGTGCGTCGTGAGCTTCGTGGTCCCGTTCCCACAGAAGGAGCGGGGGAGCTGACGATGGAGCGCGAGACCAAGGAGACGAAGATCCGCGCGTCTGTCAAAAAGGGTGCAGGCGCTGCCTCGATCCGTTTCACAGGAGTCGCTCCGGGCTCCGAGCCCGGAGGTCCAGGCGAAGGCAGGCTCGTCTTCGCCAAGCATATGTTCGAGACCTTGGCCAAGTGGTCCGGCTATGACATCGATCTCCACGTCGAGAGCAAAGACAAGCTCGAGCACCATGCCGTGGAGGACGCCGCCATCGTGCTCGGACAGGCCTTCCGCGCGGCGATCGACACGGGCGCGATCGAGCGCACCGCGAGCGTCACGCTCCCGATGGACGACGCGCTCGTCCTCGTCGCGCTCGACCTTGTGGAGCGCCCGTACTACGAGGGCCCGCTCCCCGATCCCATGATGGACCATGTGCTCCGGTCGCTCGCGACCGAGGGCCGCTTCACGCTCCACGTCGTCACGCTGCGAGGGCGCGACCCGCACCACATCGTGGAGGCCGCCTTCAAGGGGCTCGCGCTCTGCCTCGCGCGCGCGACGCAGCCGCGCGCCGACCGCCTCAGCACCAAGGGAGGGGTGGAGCTACGCGGCGCCTGAGCGGGGTCCTGCTCGTCTTCGCGCTCCTCGCCGGCTGCGCCGCGCCCGCGCCCGAGCCCGCTACGGGATCGCCCACAACGGGGCCGACCGCGGGCTCCCCCACCGCGACGTCGCCTACGCCGCCGACGCAGCAGCCGTGCGAGGCGGGCCAGGAGAAGAGCGCGTCCCGCATCCGGTTCATGACGCCCTACATCGAGGAGGCGGTCGCCTACGACGGCGGCGTCGCGGCCACCTGGCTGCGGGAGCACCACACGTTCCGCTCGTGGACCAACACGCGCATGGTCGCGCACCGCGACATGGCATGGACGGGGGCGCCCGGATTCGAGATCGTCACGATCGACGCGACGAACGCCTCGACCACGTGGCTCCTCACGCTCGACTACCAGCTCGTGAGCCACTGCGTCGACGACCGCGCCGCCGACGACGCGAAGGCGTGCGAGCACTGGAGCGAGGTCGCCGACGTCACCGTGGCGAGCTTCGATGCCGCCGGCGGCTGGAGCGCCGCGAACGGCGCCGGCTCGTGCGACGCGCAAGGAGGCCGCTGATGCTCAAGAAGCGCGTGATCCCATGCCTCGACGTCAAAGGCGGCCGCGTCGTGAAGGGCGTGAAGTTCGAGGGCCTGCGCGACATGGGCGACCCGGCCGAGCTCGCCGCGCGCTACTACGACGAGGGCGCCGACGAGGTCGTCTTCCTCGACATCGGCGCGTCGAAGGACGAGCGGCGCACGACGCTCGACGTCGTGAAGCGGACGGCGGAGCAGCTCTTCATCCCCCTCACCGTGGGGGGCGGCATCCGCAGCGTCGACGACGTCCAGGACGCGCTGAACGCCGGCGCGGACAAGGTCTCGATGAACACCGCCGCCGTCCTGCGCCCCGACCTCGTCGCCGAGTCCGCCGACCGCTTCGGGTCGCAGTGCATCGTGCTCGCGATCGATGCCAAGCGCATCGGCGACAGCTGGGAGGTCTTCACGCACGGAGGCTCGAAGCCCACCGGCCGCAACGCCATCGCGTGGGCGCGCGACGCCGCCGCGCTGGGCGCGGGCGAGATCCTCCTCACGAGCATGGACCGCGACGGCACGCGCGCCGGCTTCGAGCTCGAGCTCACGCGCGCCGTCTCCGACGCGGCGGGCATCCCCGTCATCGCCTCCGGCGGCGCGGGTACGCTCGCGCACTTCGCCGAGGCGCTGACCACGGGCGGCGCCGATGCTGCGCTCGCCGCGAGCCTCTTCCACGAGCGCACGCTCTCCGTGCGCGACGTGAAGCGCCATCTGCGCGACCAGGGCATTCCCGTGCGGCCGGAGGGGATGTGACCGATCCCGACTTCGCGAAGCGCGGCGGCCTGATCCCCTGCGTGACGCAGGATGCGATCACGGGCGACGTGCTCACGCTCGCCTACATGGACGCGCAAGCGCTCGCGAAGACGCGCGAGACGGGGTTCGTCCACTTCTTCAGCACGTCGAGGAACAAGCTGTGGAAGAAGGGCGAGGAGAGCGGGCACGTGCAGGAGGTCATCGCGCTGGAGCTCGACTGCGATGGCGACGCGATCCTCGCGAAGGTGCGCCGCCACGGCCCCGCGTGCCACACGGGCGCGGATTCCTGCTTCCACGAGCGCCTGCACGGCGAGCACGACGTGACGCTCGTGGAGCTCCTGAAGACGATCGATGCGCGAAAGGCCGCGCCAAACCCCAACTCGCACACCGCGAAGCTCCTCGCATCGGAGAACCTGCGGCTCAAGAAGATCACCGAGGAGGGGGGCGAGCTCATCATGGCCGCGAAGGACCACGACAAGGAGCGCATCGCCGAGGAGATGGCGGACCTGCTCTTCCACGCGCTCGTCGTGATGCGCGCCGAGGACGTCGCGTGGCGCGACGTGCTCGAAGTGCTGGCGAAACGCCGGATGCCGCCCCAGAAGGCAGGTGCGGGGGGTTCCCCCCCGCCGTCGTCGCCTCCCTGACTGCGCGTTGCGCCCAGCCTGAGCGCTTAGCCGCCGCGCAGGGCCCTCAGCGCATCGGCCATGAAGGGCAGATGCCTCGCCTCGTGCAGGCGCGCCGGAAGCAGCTCGCGCACCTCGTCCCCTTCGATCGCGAGAAGCCCCGTGCCGCTGCGCTCGAACGCATGCCGATCGCGCCGCATCACCTGGAGCGCGGTCTCGAGCGGCACGCCGACGTAGCTCCGGTGGCAGCCCACCTGGTACGCGATCGCCTGCCGATGCGCCTGCCTGAAGTCGCGCAGCTTCAGCTCGACGGCGACCACCTCATCCCCCTTCACGGCGATGACGTCCGCGATCCGGCCGTTGAAATGGACCTCGAAGAACGCCTCGTACCCCTGCCCGACGAACCAGGCGCCCACCGGCGCCGCGAGCTCGGCCTCGAGCGCGGGGATCACGAGCCCTGCGGAGGCGGGGCGCGTCATGAAGCCTTCGCGGGGGGCGACCGAAGCTGCCACGCGGGACGACGCCTGGCGCCCACGTGGGCACCACCTGGCACCGCATGGCTCAAGCGGCGCGCCTGCGTCGCCCGCGCATGGCCCCGCCCGCCCCCCTCGCGCCCGCGCTCGCCCTCGTGGGCGTGCTGGGGCCCGCGCTCCTCGCGCGCGGCAGCGTCCCCCGTGGCGCGGCGCGCGCGTTCGTGCTCGCGGCGCTCGTCGGCCTGGTCGGCGTCGCGCTCTGGGCCGGCCTCGCGCCGGGCCCGCGCGCGGTCGCGTACTTCGACGTCGCGACGGGAGGCGCCCTGGTCGCGCTGGCGGCCGTAGGCATCGCGCGCCCATGGGCGCTCGCGACCTGGCTCGTCGCGGGCGCGCTCCTTGGGCGCGCCGCCTACGCCCTCACCACGTCGCCCGGCGACGCGGGCGCGCTCGCCGGGGCGCTCTTTGGCGCCGCCGCGGCGCTCCTCGCGTCCGCGCTCGCGACGGTCCGCTTCAAGGCTCCCCGACGATCCACTCGAGCTTGAACTGCGCGCGGGGGCTCCCGGCCGTCGTGACGATGAGCCCATACTCGCCCGCGCCGGCGAGGTACGGCCCGGCGATGCGGATCGCCTCGCGCGGCGTCGGCGTCCCCGAGCCCGCGATGACCGTCCCGTTGGGGAGCGCGATGCTGAGGTCGATGTCCGGCACGCCGACATTCTCGGTGGTGTTCATCCACGCGAGCACATAGCGCGTGCCCTCGGGAAGTGGGAGCGGCGTGCGGTGGCTCGTCGTGGGCGGAGGGACGGGCGCGTAGATCGTGCCGACCACCTCGCCCGTCGCCTCTCCGCGCGTCGGCGTCGCCGGCGGCACGTCGAGCGGCACGTAGCTCCACGCGACGCGGCTCGCCGTGTCGTTCTCGCCGCCGAGGAGGATCTCCACGTCCGCGTCGTTCGCCTGCTGCAGCATGACGGGCACGACCTTGAGGCCGAACCCGACGTCCGGCGCGAGCCAGAGTCCGCCGGTGGGCATCGCGAGCTCGACCTCCATCTCGTACACCTGACCCGGCGTGAACGCGTGGTAGTCGGTGCGCGAGCCGAAGCCCATCCATGCGTCGCCGCTGCCGCCGTAGACCATGATATCAGGAAAGCGCGGGTTCTCGACGACGGGGCCGGTGACCTGGATGTAGAGCGTCACGTTCGCA
>DATLCC010000122.1:0-6180 GCA_035526585.1 Thermoplasmatota archaeon
AGCAGGGCCGAGAGGACGCCGAGCCCTGAGGCAAGGGACGCTGATAGCATGGGGATAGCGAGCGGGGCCGGTGGGATTCGAACCCACGAAGAACAGCTCCGAAGGCTGCCTCGTTATCCGGGCTACGATACGACCCCAGGACTGAATGCGCGACGACGCTGCTCGCGGAAATAGATGCGGGGCCTTTTACGGCGGCGAACCTACAAAGAACAGCTCGGACGACTTCACCAGAGGCTCCCCCGTGGGGCCCAGGGTGAGCGCGCCGCGCTCGGCCTTTATCTCGCATGCCGCCGCTCGCGCCCCTTGATGCCCGTCCTCTCGGACCGCGATCTCCTGGCGCGCCGCGCGCAGGGGCAGCCGCTGGTCGAGCCCTTCGAGGAGCGCTGCCTCACGCCCAACGGGTACGACCTGCGGATCGCGGAGGTCCAGATCCCCGACGTGTCCGCGGACGTGCTGCGCGAGGGGAAGGTCGTCGTGCCGCCGCAGACGCGCTTCCTCGTGAGCACGATCGAGCGCGTGCGGATGCCGCCCGACGTGTGCGGCTCGCTGTGGCTGCGCAGCTCGTACGCGCGCCGCGGCGTGTTCGGCTCCTTCGGCAAGGTCGAGTGCGGATTCGAGGGCACGCTCACGGTCGGCGGCTTCAACGCCGCGCGCCAGCCGCTCGACGTGCCGATCGGCGACCGGTTCTGTCAGCTCGTCTTCGAGCGCCTGGAGTCGCTCCCGCAGAAGAGCTACGTCGAGCGCAGCGGGAACTACCAGGGGCAGAGCGGCATCACGCACGCGAGGGACGCCGCGCGATGACGACGGACATCTGCGCGAAGCACGGCTGCGCCGTCTGCTGCTACGAGACCGAGATGCCGCTCACGGTCGACGATATCAGCCGCCTCGTCGCGCTCGGCCATGCGAAGGACGACTTCGTCACCTGGTCGGACGACGAGACGGCGCAGCTCAAGGTGCGCGAGGAGCCGGGGAAGCCGTGCTTCTTCCTCCGCGAGAACAGGTGCAGCGTCTACGCGGACCGGCCGCAGGGGTGCCGCATCTACCCGCTCGTGATGAACGAGCGCGGCCGCGTCGTCCGCGACGAGGACTGCCCGCACCGCGCGGAGTTCCCGATGGACGCGAGCGCCGGCCGCCGCATCCAGCGCGTCCTGTCGAACCTGTCCCGCAGGCCGTAGCGAGCCGCAGGCGCAGGTTCTTGTAGAGGACCGGAATCTCGGCGTGGTAATCACCCTGAGCCGACCCTTCCACGCGCTCTTCTCGGTCTCCGACAAGACAGGGCTTGTCGATCTCGCCAAGCAGGTCTCCCGCGCGGGCGGCACGCTCGTCTCGACGGGCGGCACGGCGAAAACGCTGCGCGAAGGCGGGCTCACGGTCAAGGACGTCGCCGACGTCACCGGATATCCGGAGATGATGGACGGCCGCGTGAAGACGATGCACCCGCGCATCACGGGCGGCATCCTCGCGCGCCGCGACGTGCCCGGCGACCTCGCCGCGGCCCAGCAGCACGGCATCCCGCTCTTCGACATGGTCGTCGTGAACCTCTACCCGTTCGAGCAGACCGTCGCGAAGGGCGCGCCGCTCGCGGAGGTGATCGAGCAGATCGACATCGGCGGCCCGACCCTCATCCGCAGCGCCGCCAAGAACTACCACCACGTCGCGATCGTCACCTCCCCCTCGCAGTACGCCAAAGTCGCCTCCGAGCTCGCCGCGGGCGGCGGCGTCACGCTCGCGACGCGCGAACGACTGGCCGCGGACGCCTTCGCGACGACGGCGCGCTACGACACGATCATCAACCAGTACTTCCGCACGAAGGTGCTCGACGACGAGGAGGACTTCCCCGGCTTCCTGTCGCTCTCGTTCGAGAAGATCCAGGACCTGCGCTACGGCGAGAATTCGCACCAGCGCGCCGCGTTCTACAAGGGCAAGCCGACGAGCGAGCCCAGCATCGTGAACTCCAGGCAGATCCACGGCAAGGAGCTCTCGTACAACAACCTCATCGACGCCGACACGGCGATCGAGGCGGTGAAGGAGCACGAGCGCCCGGCGTGCGTCATCATCAAGCACGCGACGCCCAGCGGCATCGCGTGCGGCGCGGGCCCGCTCGAAGCGTTCACGCACGCCTACGAGTGCGACACATACTCGCCCTTCGGCGGCGTCATCTCGTTCAACCGCGCCGTCGACGCCCCGACGGCCGAGGCGCTCGGGAAGCTCTTCCTCGAGCTCGTCATCGCGCCCGGCTTCACGCCCGAGGCTCTCGCCATCCTCACGCAGAAGAAGAGCCTGCGCCTGATCGAGATCCCCGGCCTCGACACGCGGAAGCCCTTCGGCGGCCTGCAGATCAAGAGCGTCGTGGGCGGCCTCGTCATCCAGGACCGCGACATCAAGGAGCCCGACGTCTCCACGTGGAAGGTCGTCTCGAAGGTGCAGCCGACGAAGGAGCAGATGCGCGACATGCTCTTCGCCTTCAAGGCCGTGCGCCACGTCCGCTCGAACAGCGTGCTCTTCGCGAAGGACGAGAAGACCGTCGCGATCGGCGGCGGCCAGACCGCGCGCGTCGATGCCACGCGCATCGCGGTGCTGAAGGGCGGCGCGAAGCTGCGCGGCTCCGTGATGGCGTCGGACGCCTTCTTCCCCTTCCGCGATGGTGTGGATGAGGCCGCCGAGACGGGTGTTGCGGCCATCGTGCACCCGGGCGGCTCCATCCGCGACGCCGAGGTCATCCAGGCCGCGGACGAGCATGGGATCGCGATGGTCTTCACCGGGCAGCGGTGCTTCCGGCACTGATCGACATGCGCGCGCCCGTCTTCGCCCGCTGCGAGGAGTGCCTCCACGCGAGCATGCAGCGCGCAGCGAGCGCGTGCGGCCTTTGCGGAGGCGCGACGCGCGAGGAGGCGGCGCCGGCGGACGTGTTCAGCGGCTGGCGCTGCGATTGCTATCACTGCGTGTCGACGCCGTGCTGAGCCTGTTTGACGCGATGGGGACACGAGGGGTCAGATGTGTCCCGTTTCGGACATCACGCTCTTCTCCTTGTCCGACACATCACGACCTCAGTCCCCGATGAAGCGCCTGACCCTCCGCGTCGACACGCTTGCCTGCGAAGCCGACGAGACGACCGTCCTCGACGACCTTCTCGCCCACGACGGCGTCATCGCCGCCGAGATCGACCTCACGCGCGAGATGCTCTCGCTCGCCTACGACGAGCACAAGACGACGAAGACGTCCTTGATGGACCACCTGCGTTTCTTCGGGATCGTCGCGCATCACGCCGCACTTACTCCTGCGTGATGCGCGAGAGGACGCGAGGGCGCTTCAGCGCCCGGTCGCCGAAGCGACGCGTCCGAACCCGCAGAGCGAACAGATCGTCCGCGCAGCCTGAATCGGTCGTTTTTTCTCTGTTCGGCCGTTGTTCCACAGGAACCGGACCTACCGTCGCAACGGAAGCTTCAAGGCCTTGCAAAGGCAAGTCTTCCCTGACTTTCATGGTGGAATCCGTCGTCTGGACGATCGACTGGAATCCCGAGTTCGAGGATGAGGCGCGCCTGAAGCGCGAGATCCTCCGCTCGCTCAACAGCCCGAAGACCATGGGGATCATCAAGCGCTTCGCCGAGTCCGCATCCCGCGAAGCCGCTGAGGACGGCATGGAGACCGAGCACATCGTGTGGCTCGACAGCGCGCTCTCGTACGCCTTCTTCGTCCGCGTCTGGTTCGACCTCGGCGAGCAGAAGCTCTTCATCCTCGTCGAGGAGAACGACCTGGGCGACGTTGGCTTCCTCCTCCTCGAGGACCTCGCCTGCGCTTCGTACGCCGAGAGCGACGAGGGCATCCTCAAGGTGGAGTTCACGGATCCTGAGGACCTCGGCGTGCCCCCGTAAGAACGGAGCGCAGACGTGAGGCCACTCTTGCGGCCGGTCGCATCAGCGACACGTCGAGCGCGCCGTAACGCGCGGGCGAGGGCGCGCAACCGCGCGCGTTCCTAAGCCCCGAGCGCCACCGCCAACCCGCGGCTCACGAGCGCGTGCGCCATCTCCTTGGGCACCGCCGCGATGTCCTCCACGCTGAGCCGGTACGTGCGCAGGTCCGTGCCCACGAAGGGCGGCACCGGCTGCTTCACGCGCACGAGGACGCGCGCCGGCCCGAGGCGCCGCGGCTCGCGCTCCGCCTCAGTCGCGACGACCTCCTCGGTCGCGCGCGCCGGCGGCATCGGCGCCGGCTGCGGGGCGCCCGGGAGCGGCGCCTCCGGCGAGGCTTCGGCGACGGGCGCGCGCTCGTCGAGCGTGGCCGCGGGCTGCGCGAGCGCGCGCGGCTCCGGGGCGGGCTCGGGAGGTGTCGGCGGCCCGCGGTGCGGCGCGCCGATGTCGGAGACCTTGGCGACGGGGGCGTCCTTCGGCTGGCCCCGGCGAAGGAGATTGCGCCGCGCGTCGCGCATCGTGCGCAGAAGCTCCTCGAAGAGGAGGTCCTCCTCCTTCGTCATGTGGCCGCGGTCGGGGTTGCCGCCGCGCGCGGCGATGACGGCCGCCGCGACGATCTTGCGCTCGCGCAGGTCGTAGAGGTCGTCGCGCACGCGCGTCAGGTTCATCAGCTCGTCCTGGAGGATGAGCACCTTCGGCGTCGCGGGGTTGGAGGCGTGCTCCTTCTCGTACTCGGTGCGAAGCTCGCGCAGCGTCGCGTCGAAGTGCTCGTAGAAGTGGCCGTCCATCTTCGAGAGGGCGCTCGCGGAACGCTCCCGGCGCCAGCGGTTGACGAGGGCGGAGTAGGTGAACTCCTCCTCGTCGTGGACCGCCATGCTGGCCCCGAGGGGCGAGGGGTTCTTGGAGCCATCGGCCCCGCTTCGGGGAGGGAGACCGTTCGGGGGCGCTTCGCGTGGAGGACGAAGACGAAGGCCGGGACGAAGACGAGGAGAGGGCAGCGAGGGGAGGGCAGAGGTGGCGAGGGGCACAGGGCCGAGGCTGCGACCTCGCCCTGGGGCCTCCCCTGGACCTCGTCTTCGCCTTCGTCCTCGTCCTCAATCGACCCGCACGCGCAGCGTCACGACGCCCGGGATCGACGCCTCCAGCACGTCGCCCGCCTTGCACGCCCCCACGCCCGCGGGCGTCCCGGTCGCGACGAGGTCGCCCGGCGCGAGCGTCATGAAGCGAGAGATGTACGAGAGGATCTTCGGGACGCTGTGGATCATGTCCGCGCAGCGCGCGTGTTGCCGCAGCTCCCCGTTGACGAGGAGCCGCAGCTCCATCTTGTCCCACGCGGGCGCGGCGCCGGAGGGCACGACCTCGCTCACGGGGCCGAACGTGTCGATCCCCTTGGAGAGCGTCCAGGGCATCCCGGTCTTCTTGGCCTCGGCCTGCAGGTCGCGAGCCGTCATGTCGAGGAACACGGCGTACCCGAGCACGGCGCGCATCGCTTCCTCCTCGCTCGCGTCGTGCAGCGGCGCGCCGAGGACGACCGCGAGCTCCGTCTCCCAGTGCACGTTCGCGACCCCTTTCGGGATGCGGATGGCGCCGCCGTCCGCCACGAGGCACGACGTCGGCTTCAGGAAGACGACCGGGTCGCCCGGCGGCTTCACGTCGCCCGCGGCGCCGGAGCCCAGCGCGCCCTGCATCTCGCGGCGGTGCTCCTCGTAGTTCTTCGCCACCGCGACGATCTTCCCGGCGGGGAGGGGCGCGCGCCCGCGCACCGAGAGCTGGAACGTCATGGCGCGCCCACCGAGGGCGTGATGAAAAGGCTTTTGCCGCTCCCTGGCCGACCCTTCCCGTGGACCTGACGGTCATCGGGGCGAGCTCGCGCTACCTCGCGCCGCTTGGCGCGGGCAGCTCGTACCTCGTGACCGAGGGCTCGACGCGGATCCTTCTCGACTGCGGGAATGGCACCTCGATCCGGCTCGGCCATGAGCTGCAGGACGAGCCTTTGTCGGCCGTCGTCGTGAGCCACTTCCACCTCGACACCGTGTCGGACCTCTTCCCGGTCGCGCAGGCGCTCGCGCTCCAGACGCCGATCTTCGTGCCCGAGGGCGCGCGGCCGAAGCTCCAGCAGCTCATGAAGACGTACGGCATCGACCGCCCGACGCGCGAGCGCACGCTCCTCGAAGGCGTCTCGCGCGTCTCGCACAAGCAGGTCGGGAGCGTCAAGCTCACGTTCGAGCGCAGCGCGCACGGCTGCCCCGGCGTCGCGGTGCGCCTCGAAGGC
>DATLCC010000123.1:0-12346 GCA_035526585.1 Thermoplasmatota archaeon
CCGATCTGAAGAGCTTCGACGAGAGGAAGGTCGCGCGGGAGCTCGCGGCGCTCTCGAAGGAGCTCGGCATGGAGACGCGCTTCCGCGTGCACGTGCCTGGCGCGTCGCGTCGCGCGGCGCTCTTCGTCACGAAGGAGGCGCACGCGCTCCGCGCCGTCATGGAGGCGGTCGAGGCGAAGCGCCTGAAGCTTGCTCCCGTGTTCGTCCTGGGCACGAAGCGGGACCTCGAGCCCGAGGCCAAGCGCTGGGATCTTCCGTTCCACTACGTGAGCTGGAACTCGCCTCCGCGCGGCGAGGCGCGCGCGCTGAAGCTCTGCGACGCGCACGACATCGACCTCATCGTCCTCGCCCGCTTCATGCGCATCCTCTCTCCGGGATTCGTCTGGAAATATCCGAATCGGATCGTGAACGTCCACCCGTCCCTGTTGCCCGCGTTCCCGGGCGCCTCCGCCTATCGCCAGGCGTGGGAGGCGGGCGTGCGCGTGGCGGGCGCGACGGCGCATTTCGTGACGCCGGACCTGGACCAGGGGCCGATCCTCGCGCAGAAGGCGTTCCCCATCGCGCGTTCCGCCGCCGTCGAGGAGATCCGCGCGAAAGGGCAACAGGCGGAGAGCGAGGTCCTCGTCGAGGCGCTTGACATGTGCGTCCGCGAGGATCTGGACGTGCATTGGGGCCGGGTGTGGTAGGCGCCAGGCTTATTCCCCTTCGACCTCTCGCCCGAAGCGTGGAGGCGCCCGCTCGCGCGATCCCCATCCAACTGGCCAGCGACGAGCGCGCCGACCACCTGGCCGCGCTCTTCCATGGCCTCCGCGACGCCGTCGTCTTCGCCCGGTTCCCCGAGGGCGTCATCCTCGACGCGAACGACGCCTTCGTGCGGCTGTTCGCCGCGGGACGCGAGGACGTCCTTGGCCACTCCGTGGAGACGCTGTTCCCCTCGCGCGAGGCGTGGACCGACTTCCAGCGCGCGCTGGCGCCCGCCGTGGCGGAGGGGCGAGAGCTCCGCGCCGAGGTGGTCCTCCGGCGCCGGGACGGCACGAGCTTCCCTGCCGAGTTCACGCTGAGCCCGGTCCGCCGCGCGGAGGGCCGGGTCGCAAGCTGCGTCGGGATCCTCCGCGCGCTCGAGCGCACGACGACCGCGGGCGCGAACGGGTCGGAGGAGCCCACCTCCCAGCAGGCGCGCCTGATCGAGTCGCTCCACGAAGCCGCCGGGCGCATCGCGGCGGAGCTGGACCTGGAGCGCGCGGTCCAGGCCGCCACCGACGCCGCGACGAGCCTCACGGGGGCGGCGTTCGGGGCATTCTTCTACAACGTCGTGGGCGCGGACGGCGGCTCCTACGCGCTCTACACGCTAAGCGGGGTGCCTCGCGCCGCGTTCGAGAAGTTCCCGATGCCGCGCAACACCGCCGTGTTCGCGCCCACGTTCGATGGCGAAGGGACGATCCGCAGCGACGACATCACGAAGGACCCGCGCTACGGGCGCAACGCGCCGCACCGCGGGATGCCCGCCGGGCACCTTCCGGTGCGAAGCTACCTCGCCGTGCCCGTGAAGAGCCGCGACGGTCGCGTGCTGGGCGGGATCTTCCTCGGCCACGCGGAGCCGTCCCGCTTCAACGCCACGCACGAGCGCCTGGCTGAAGGCATCGCCACGCATGCCGCCGCGGCGCTCGACAACGCTCACCTCTACCGCGCGGCCCGCCTCGCCGGAGAGCGCCTGCGCAGCGTGTTCGAGCACGCTCCCGTGCAGATCCTCACCGTCGACCCCGACGGCACGATCACCTCGGTGAACCGCACGGCGGAGCCGGGGGCCGAAACGCGCGTCGTCGGCACGAGCGTGTACGACAAGGTGCCGCCTGCGGACCGCGACCGCGTGCTCCCCATGCTGCGCGCGGCCGTCGAGACGGGCGCTCCGGCGGAGTACGAGCTTCGCGCCGAGGTCTTCGGCGAGCCCTTGTGGCTCCAGGTGAAGATCGCCTCGATCCGCGACGAGGGGCGCCACGCGGGCGCGGTCATCCTCGCGACCGATGTCACGGCGCGCAAGCGGGCCACCGAGGCCTTGCGCGAGAGCGAGGCACGCTTCCGCGCGCTCATCACCGCGACGACGCAGATGGTCTGGTCGACGGACGCGCAAGGCAAGATCGTCGACATGCCGGAATGGCGCGCGTTCACCGGCCAGAGCGTGACCGAGGTGAGCGGCGACGGGTGGACGGACGCGATCCACCCTGAGGATCGCCAGCGCGTCTTTGCGAGCTGGACGCGCGCGTACGACGCGCGGGCGACGTACGAATGCGAGTACCGCGTGCGCCACCACAGCGGCGGCTACAGGTGGTTCCTCGCGCGCGCCGTCCCCCGCTCCGACGCGGGAGGCGCCCTCATCGAATACATCGGCACGTGGACGGATGTGACGGCGCAGCGGCAGGCCCTCCAGGAGGCCGAGTCGCTCCGCATGCAGCTTGCCCAGAGCGAGAAGCTCAGCGCGCTCGGAAGCCTCGTGGGCGGCGTCGCGCACGAGATCCGCACGCCCCTCACGTACCTGAGCAACAACCTCTCCATCGTCGAGATGAGCCTCCTGCGGGCCTACGCGGAGCTTCCGGCCGAGCGCGCCGGAGCGCTCAAGGCGAAGCTCGACGAGCGCATGCGGGACGCCCACGAAAGCGTGGAGCGGATCGAGCGCCTCGTCGCGGACCTGCGCAAGTTCACGAAGCGGAAGACGGGCCATGGGCGCTCCGCGGCGAGCCTCGACTCGCTGGCGCGCGAGGCCATCGACATCTTCCGCGCCACGCACCGCGGCATGACGCCCGTGCGCGACGAGCTACTGCCCACGAGCCTCGTGCTCGCGGACCGCGTGCAGCTCCAGCAGGTGATCCTGAACCTGCTTCAGAACGCGATCGAGGCGCGTCCGCACGGCAACCTCGTCCGCGTCGCGACGCGCGACGCGCCGGAGGGGCCCACGATCGAGGTCGAGGACGAGGCGGGCGGGATCGGTCCCGACGTCCTCCTGCGCATGTGGGACCCCTTCTACACGACGAAACCGGAAGGCACCGGCCTCGGCCTGTCGATCGTGAAGCGCATCCTCGAGGAGCATGGCGCGCGCGTGGACGTCCACAGCGAGCCAGGCAAGGGCACGCGGTTCACGATCGTGTTCCCGCGCCTGACGTGAAGCTCAGCGCTTCACGCCGATGTTGGCGCCTTCACGGTGCACGCTCACGATCCGGTAGTGCGGGTCGTTGGGGACGCCGTGCTTGGGGGCGCTCACGGGGATCGTGACCTTCTCGCTGAGCTCGCGCGCCTCTTCGGGCTTCGCGCGGACGACCACGGTGGCCTGGTCGCCAGGCGTGATGACGCTGTCGGGCGTGACGACGAGCGTGACCGGGCGCGTCTCACCGACGGAGAGGGGGAGCTTGCTGAACTGGAGGGCCGCGCGCCAGCCGTTCGTGACCTCGGTCACGTCGGCGAGGGCCACTCGGGGGCGTTGGCTCGTGTTCGTGACGGCGACGCGGAAGACGACCTCGCGCTTGTGGCCGTACTGCACGGGCTCGCCCAGGAGCTGGACCGTGATACCCGTCTCGCGCTCGAGGTAGGCTGCGCGCGCGGCGGCCTCGGCGGCGGCGCGCTCGGCCGCGAGGCGCTTGGTGCGGCGCTGCCACAGGATCGCGGTCGTGGCGCCGAGGACGACGAGGATCGCAAGGACGATCCCCGCGATGCCCGCGGGCGTCTGGTACCACGGGACGGGCGGCGGGGGCGGGAGCGCCGCCTGCGCGATGGATAGGGAAGCGCTCGCGGTCGCGCTGCGCTGCCCGTCGCTCGAGGTCGCGCTGCCGGCGACGTCGATGCTGACGCTCGCGGCGTTGGCGGTCGCGGCGGGCGCGACGAGCGTCACGGTGAAGGGCGCGCTCGCGCCGGGCGCGAGGGTGAAGGCGGACGCGGGGTCGAGGGTCGCGGTCCAGCCCGCGGGCGCGGTGACCGAGAGGGTGATGGTGCCGTCAGCGGCACCGCCGGGGAGCGCGGGCGCGGTGTCCCCGTAGGTGACGGTGCCGTTGACGGTGCGGGTGGTGGAGGTGTTGGCGGCCTCGATCGCGAGCGTGCCTTCCTCGAAGGCGACGCTCAGCGTCGGCTGGGGGACCTGCGCGAGCGCCATGGGCGCGAGCGCGAAGAGCACGATGGCGAGCGCTGTGGCTGCGATCGAGGACGCTCGGGACAGTTCCGTCACCTCAGAAGGGCTTCTGCTTCGGGTCCGAGCGGCCGATGCGGTCCTTGATGAGGTCCATCACGAGGAACTTCACGACCTCGACGTCGCCGCGCAGCGCCGCGAACGAGGCGTCCGCCTGCGTCATGCGGCTGTCCACGAGGCCGACGATCTCGTCGCGAACGTGGCGGAGGTCGACGGCGAGGCGCTCCGTGTTCTCGCGGGCCTGCGAGGAGAGGGCCTGGAAGTGCGCGTCGCTCTGGGCGGAGACCGCGCTGCGGGTCTCCTGGACGCTCTGCGTGATGATCTGCTGGAAGGTCGCGACCTGCTCCTTCAGGTGCGTGGCCTGGCCGGCGACGCCCGCGATGCGCTTGTCCTGGCTGTCCTCGAACGTGTTGATGAGGTTCGTGAGGGCCGTGGCGCGCTCGTTGAGCTCCTGGGTGAGGCGCGCGATGGCGTTCCAGGTCGCCTGGCTGTTCTCGCTCTGGCGGCGGTCGGTCTCGCTGATCGCGCGGAGGGTGACGTGGAGGCGGGCGCCCTCGCGGCCGCGCGCTTCCTTGAACTCGTTGTCGATCTGCTCGTGCGACGCGCGGTCGGACGAGACGCGGTGGAGTTCGCTCAGGCCGACTTCGTAAATGGTGCTGTTCGTGGACATGACCTCTCAAACCTCCGGCGGGGGGCCGGTGCAATGCTCCCAGCGCAGCGCATCCTGCACCGCGGGGAATCAACCCGAAAGCGCCAGACACGGGACCACGATTTAAAGACTACGCCGGCCGCGAATACGGTCTCCTTAACCGTCGTTCCGGCTTCGGTGACCGTTCGAAAAGGCGATCTCGGCGGACGTGGACGGGAGCGAGGACGGGGACGCGGACGAGAGCGCGGCGGACGGGGACGGGGGCGAGGACGGAGACGGGGGACGACGACGCCGAGTCCCTCGCGGCGAGCCAAGATTCTTACGGGCATGCCCGCGTCGCGCGCCTTGATGTTGCCCCGCCGGTCGGTGCTGGACGCGCTCGAACGCTACGATCGCCGCGCGCTCCGCATCGGCGCGCTCGGGTCGCACAGCGCGCTCGACGTGGCGGATGGCGCGGCCTCGGAAGGGTTCCGCACGCTGGTGGTCGCGCAGAAGGGGCGCGAGCTCACCTACGATCGCTTCTTCAAGGCCAAGCGCGACCGGGTGGGGAAGCTCGTGCGCGGCTGCGTGGACGAGGTCATCACGCTCCCCAAGTTCGGCGACGTCCTCCAGGACAGCATCCAGCAGCGCCTTCTGGAATCGAGCACGCTCTGGATCCCCAACCGGAGCTTCACGGTCTACACGGGGATCGACAACGTGGAGGACAAGTGGCGCGTGCCCATCATGGGCAACCGCGCGATGCTGCGAAGCGAAGAGCGCACCGAGCAACGCGACTACTACTGGCTCCTCGAGAAGGCCGGCCTCCCGTTTCCCGAGAAGATCGAGGATCCGCGCGACATCCACGAGCTTAGCATCGTGAAGCTCCACCACGCGAAGAAGAAGCTGGAGCGCGGCTTCTTCACCGCGACGTCCTACGAGGAATACCGCGAGAAGTCGAGCGAGCTCCTGGGCGCCGGCGTCATCGACGAGGAGTCCCTCGCGAAGGCGCGCATCGAGCGCTACATCATCGGCCCCGTGTTCAACTTCAACTTCTTCCACAGCCCGCTCGCGAAGCGGGCGGGCGAGGAGCCGATCGAGCTCCTGGGCGTCGACTGGCGCTTCGAGAGCTCGCTCGATGGCCACGTGCGCCTCCCTGCCGCGCAGCAGCTCGCCCTTCGCGGCAAGCAGAAGGTGCCCGAGATGAACGTCGTCGGCCACAACACGGCGACCGTGCGCGAGTCGCTCCTCGAGGACGCGTTCCAGCTCGCGGAGAAGTTCGTGAAGGCCGCGGCCGAGCACTACGCGCCCGGCGTCATCGGCCCCTTCTGCCTGCAGACGTGCGTCGACAAGGACCTCAAGTTCTACATCTACGACGTCGCGCCCCGCATCGGCGGCGGCACGAACGTCCACGTCGGCGTCGGCCACCCCTACGGGAACGCGCTGTGGCGGCAGGAGATGTCCACCGGCCGGCGCATCGCGGCCGAGGTCCGGCGCGCGGTCGAGATGGATCGGCTCGCGGACATCGTGACGTAGGAGCGAGGGAGATAGGCCCTCAGCAGAAACGTCATCCCGGCACCGGGGCGTGCAGCCGCATGCGGCTTCGCATGCTCGTTGCGGTCGTGGCGGTCCTCCTCACGTGCGCGCCGGGGGCGCTCGCGGATCGGACGTGCGTCTCGGATCCGCTCCGCCGCGACTTCGTGTGCGTCGAGAGCGTCCACCATGCGGACGAGCAGAGCGAGCACGACCGCACGGCGGTCCAGGAGGCGCGCGATCCATTCGTCGTCATCGTGACCACGGCCACGTTCGTGAACGTCGATCACGACCGTCAGGTCGCGGACGGAAAGGACGTGGACTCGTACGACGCGGCGGGGGGCGTGCACGTGAACTTCCCCGGGCATCGCGATGACGTGGTCTTCGGGCTCGGCCAAGCGGAGCTCCTCGCGCCCGGCCGCGCGGAGCGCTCGACCTACGTCCTCCTCGACGTGAACGCGGAGGGGCGCCCGGTCCACCTGCACTACCGGCAGGCGGACTCGGACGACGCGACGCGAGGGCACCTTTGCGTGGAGGACTCCGCCGGCGGCGAGGTCCCAAGCCCGTTCGGGCCCGCCTTCGACCCCCAGCGCGTCCCGGAGCAGAGCTTCGGCTGCCAGGCGCCGCTCCCGTACGCTGCGCGCAACGTGCCTTTTGTCTGAGGCTTCAGAACCGCCGCTCTTCGATCGTGGTCGTCTCGCCGCCGGCCTGCGTCGGGGGCGTGTAGACGGTCGCGGGCGGCTGGTAGCTCGTCGCGGGCGGGACGTACGCGGTCGTGCCGGGGGCGACGGGGCCGTGGACGTAGTCCGCGTCGTGCGTCACGCGCCGGCGCGTGGTGTACGTATCGTCCATCGCGCGGGCGCCCGCCATGACACCGATGCCCACGAGGAGCAGGATGATGGCGAGCGCGACGCCTGCGGGGATCGTCTTCGCGATCGGCGTCTGCGTGAGGAAGATCCACGCCGCCATGACGACGACGATGAGGCCAATGATGTACAGGGTGAGTCGGGCGAATCCCATGAGGCTACCATGCGGGCTACCGGATGACGTGGTTTCTGGCCGGAGCGTCGATTCTTTACGCGGCTCGCCCGCTCGCGATGAGGATGACACGCGAGTTGCCCGGCATCCCGACGAGGGACCCGCACGGGATCCGCGCGCACCTGGAGCCCGTGCAGGACATCCACGTCACGCACGGGATGTCCGCGCGCGCCCTGGTGGATGCGCTGGGCGCGGGGAGCGCGTTCAGCGCGAAGAAGGTCGCGGTCGCAGCGGACATCGTGCGCCGCATGCAGCGGCCTGGAGTCACGCGCATCCTCAGCTTCCCCGCGGCGCTTTGTGCGACGGGCGTCCGCGGCGTGTTCGTCGACATGGTGCGCGAAGGGATGGTCGACGCGATCGTCACCACGTGCGGCACGCTCGACCACGATCTCGCGCGCACGTGGCGCGACTATTACCACGGCAGCTTCGATCTCGACGACCGCGCGCTCCTCAAGGAGGAGGTCAACCGACTCGGGAACGTGCTCGTGCCCTACGAGAGCTACGGCGACGTGTTGGAAGAGCGGCTGAAGCCCTGGCTCGAGGAGATGTTCGCGCAGAAGAAGCGCTGGAGCACGAGCGACTTCTGCGCGGAGCTGGGCCATCGCCTCGCGCGCGAGCCGCACAGCGAGCGCTCCCTGCTGCGCGCGTGCGCCCAGAAGGGCGTGCCGATCTTCGTGCCCGGACCCACGGACGGCTCGGTCGGGAGCCAGGTCTGGGCGCGCTACCAGCAGGATCGCGAGGTCGGGTTCGATCTCATGGCGGACGAGCAGAAGCTCAGCGACCTGACCTTCGCGGCGAAGGAGCTGGGCGCGATCATGATCGGGGGCGGCATCAGCAAGCACCACGTCATCTGGTGGAGCCAGTTCCGCGGCGGTCTCGACCACGCCGTCTACGTCACGACCGCCGTCGAGCACGACGGCTCGCTTTCTGGCGCGCGCCTCGAAGAAGCGATCTCGTGGGGGAAGGTCAAGGAGGATGCGCGCATGGTGAACGTCGAAGGGGACGCCGCGCTCATCCTGCCGCTTGTGATGGCCGCGGTCAAGGGATGAGGGCTGCCCGAGCCCTCGTCCCCGTCCGAGCCCAGCAAGGCTCCGGCGCAGGGCGGGGGCGCGGACCGCGCGAGGGGCGGGCACGGTCGCGGTCCGGGGTGCCCTCCCTCAGTGCTGGTGCCCGTGCCCATCGCTGCCGGACAACGCAGCGACGACCTCGAGGTAGGTCACGGTGACCGTGATCGGGATGCCGTTGGGCGCCGCGCAGGCGAAGGGGGCGACGCGGATCGTCCACGCGCCGGCCGCGGGCGCCGTGGTGAAACTCGCGCTCTCCGCCTGGTCGAGCGCGCTCACGCCGCCGTCGTCGATCTCCCCCGTGCTGTTGCCATCGGGCGCGATGACCTCGAGGGTGACGTCGCACGTGGGGTCGGGCGAGACGAGGATGGTCATCGCGGTGGCCTTCGTCGGCTTGTCGGTGGGGAGCGCGAGATCGAAGGCGACGTCCTCGCCTTGGCCTTGGCCCTGCGCGCCCGCGATCGGGCCGGTCGTGAGCTCGGTCACGACGTCGTAGGGCTTGGGCTGGACGCCGATCTTCACGCTGTGATCGTCGGTCTTGCCGTTGGAGTCGGTGACGACGAGCTTCACGACGTAGAGGCCGGGTCCGCCGATCTCGGTCGTCGCCTGTCGCGCGGCTTCGAGCGGCTTCCCGTCGAGCGACCAGGCGAAGCCGGTGACGCTCGCGCCTGGCTCCAGCGCTTCCGAGTCGCTCGCGATGAGGCTGAGCTTCGTCTTCTCCTCGACGAAGACGATCGTGGCGGGGTCCTCCGCGGTGAAGCTGCTCTTGTAGACGAGCGCGCCGTTCGCGCCGAAGACGGAGACGCGGGCGACGGGCGGCTTCGCCGGTGGCGTGGTGGGCACGGGCGGCGTCCCGGTCGGGGTCGGATCCACGATCGCGGCGGGCTCGACGGGCTCGTCGGAGCCGCCCATCTTGTCCTTGAGATCCGCCATGTTGGCGATGCAGCCCGCCGACGAAAGGGCGAGCGCGAGGGGGAGCAAGAGCGCGAGGGTCCTCATGATATCAGCTCCTCACGTAGGTCAGGATCGTGTGGCCGATCTCCACGCCGCTGTTCGTGTTGACGATCTCCGCCGTCCACGCGCCGCGCTGGATCTTGCTCCAGTCGAACAGGTTGTTCTGGCTTCCCTCGTGCGTCGAGGTGTAGCCGATCGAGCCGGACTCGTCCTCGTAGCGCGCGATCTTCGTCAGCGTGTGCACGGTGCCCAGGGGGCTCTTCAGCGTGATCTTCGCCTGTGTCGTGAGCGCGCCCGTGATATAGCCCGTGATGCGCAGCGGGAAGGCGCCCGTCGGGGCGAAGTCCACGACGACGGGGCTCACGTCGTCCTTGGGCGTCGTGTTCTCGAGCAGGCTGCCGTTGAAGAGGTCCTTCCCCGCGATGCCGGGCGCGGGCGCGCTCGCGTCCGCGACCTTCGTCTCCACGAGCGCAAGGGGGCGCGCGGCCGTCGAGTCGAGGGGCACGTCGGCCTTCACGCGGAAGAAGCCGCCGTGCATCGTGTACGCGTAGAAGACGTACGTGCCGGGCTTCGAGGTCGGGATGAAGACGCTCTGCGTCGGGATGTCGATGTCGTTGAAGTCGACGAACTGGACGAGGTTGTCCTCGGGGTCGAGGATGACGAACTGCGAGGTGACGTGCTCGTCGCCGCCGGCCTTCTCGCTCTCGAGGATGATGCCGCTCGCGCCCGGAGGCACGTCGAAGGCCCACGCGTGGTAGGGCGTGAGGACGTCGCGCACGTAGGTCGCGCGCACGGTGAGGTTGTAGTCGAAGCCGGACGTGACGGCGCCGCCCGCGGCCTCGATGCCCACGAGCGCGGGCTGGCCGGAAACGCCGATCGTGTTCACGACGATCGTCTTCACCGCGAGGTTCCAGTTGAGCGTCTCGCTCGTGGGCGAGTAGCTCGTCCTCGTGCCGGGAACGTCGACCACGATGTCGAGGTCCGCGCTGTTGGCTTCGCTTGCGTCCCAGATGAGATCGATGACGAGCTCGACGGGCTGCCCGTCCGGCAGCAGCGCCGAGATGTCCTGCGTCTGGATCACGGCGTTGCGCTCGATCCCGCCCTCGTCCTTCTCGGTCTCGAGGGCGCCGTTCGCCTCCGCGCCGATCTTGCCGACGAACTCGACCACCGCCGGCGGAAGGACCTCCTGGCCCGCGAAGCTGTAGTTCTTCGGGATGAGCGACGCCGCGTCGATGAGCTTGTCGCGCCCCTCCTTGCCGAGGAGATCGTCGATCTTCTGCTGGTCGAGGTTCGCCGCCTCGAGCTTGCCCTTCTTCAGGCAACCGCTCATGGGCGCTGCGACGAGGATCAGCAGGAGGAACACGGTCGCGAGCTTCACGGCCTCCACCTCCGGGCGAACACGAGGGCCAGAGGCGCCGCGAAGAGGCCGACCTGCGGCAGCGGGAGCGGCGTCGCGCTCTCCGAGCCGCCGGCGTCCTTCGCGCTGCCCGTCTTCACGTTGTTGAGCTGGTCGTCGCTGATCGTGCGCACGCCGCACTCGCCCGCCTTCACGGCGCCGGCGTTGCCGCCGGAGAGGAGCGTGAAGCTCCCCGTGCAGGCGGAGCTCGCGCTCCCCTGGTAGTTCGAGGCCGTGACGGTGACGTCGTAGTCGCCGGGCGGAAGCTTGTCGGCCGCGAAGTCCCAGACGTATGTGACGTTCACGGGCTTGTAGTGGCCGCCGTGGGCGACGCTGAAGTCGGCGAGGCGCTCGATGGCCTTGGGCTCGAAGGTCGCGCCGGTCTTCGCGTTCGTGATCGTGAGCTGGATGCTGTCCTGGTCGACGTCGTAGGATCCCCACGGCGTGTTCATGATGCCGAGGATGACGAGCTTCCCGTAGACGAACTGCGGGACCACCATCTCGACGTTGAACGCGCCCTTCACGGGGAGGACGATCGTCGGCGGGAAGAACTGTCCCGAGTTGACGTTCCAGACGTCGACCTCGGGCAAGACGCGGTGGGACCCGTCGGGCTTGACGCTCCACCACTGGAAGCGGACGACGTACGACTCCTCCTTCTTGATGACGTCGCGGACGGGCTTCCCGAGGTTGATGTCGAACTTCCAGACCGTCGGGTTCCCGGTGGCCTCCAGGCTCTGCACGTCCTGGGGCTTCGAGACGCCCGTCGCGAGCGGCACGAGCTTCCCCGCGTCGAAGGCGGCCCCGATGTCGGGCTGCGTGTCGGCTGCGCCGCCGTAGTCGCCGAGGATCCCCGTGTAGACCGTCGCCTCGACCTGCCACTGGGAGAGATAGCCAGGATCCCAGTTCCAGCAGGGCACCGGCCAGGGCACGTCGTGCGGCATGCCGGGCTGACAGGCGGCGATCGGCCAGCCGTGCGCGTCGGCGCTCATGTAGAAGGTCGCGGTGATATCACGGCCGGTGTCGAGCGACGTGTCCTTCGTGAGGCCGCGCTCGTTGTGGAGCTTGCTGTAGTCGAACTCGTTCTGGTTCTTGATCTGCACGAAGCCCGCGGTCGTGTAGAGCCACGCTTCGTTCGCGGGGTCCGCCTCGCAGTCCTCTCCGGTCGAGCCCACGGGCGTGTCGATCGGTGCAGGCGACAGGCCGCACGTGTGGCCGACGATCCCCTGGGACAGGTCCGCTTCGCCCGCGGGGAACTGCGTGTTCATCGGCATGGGGCTCCCGCGGCCGGTCGTGAAGATGTGGCCGTAGAACGTGACGTCCGTCGTCGTCTCCTCCGCCTCCTTCGCGGCTGCGCTCGGCAGCACAAGGGACGCGACGAGCAGGGCGACGAGGGCGAGGACGCGGATCGGGGTGAGCAGGGTGCCACCAGCCTTGGCCGGGCCTCTCGGTCGCGCCCTATCAAGGGTTATGGAACGCGGGATGCCCAGGCCGACGCCCGTGAGCACTCTCGTGGGAGGGTATGACCGTTTTCGCGACCATGTGCGGGCGACGCGACGCTTCGGGCAAGG
>DATLCC010000124.1:0-21208 GCA_035526585.1 Thermoplasmatota archaeon
CCCGTCACCCCTATCCTTGCCGCTGCAGGGACCCGAAATTTTTCATCAGAAAAATTTCGGCCCGGACAACGATGGAGACCCAAGCCCCGTATGCAAAGGCAGGACCATGCAGCGGTGGGGGTCGACTCTCCCGGGCCCGCACCGGCAGAGGCGGATGCTTCTTCCCTCCGAGACGGGCAAGCTGCCGAGTCCCAGCCCGCAGCGTGTTTGCCAGGGGCGAAATTTTTCTGATGAAAAATTTCGCGATGCTCGAAGCGGCAAGGATGTGGGTGACGGGGATGATCGATTCCCTCCGCGCGGCAACGGCTGCCCCTCGAGATGGTGGTAGCGCGAGGGATAGCCAGTCAACCCCGTCACCCCTATCCTTGCCGCTGCAGGGACCCGAAATTTTTCATCAGAAAAATTTCGGCCCGGACACCGATGTCCCGGACCGCCAAACTTACTCGGCGCCAGCTCTCATCCCAAAGTGCACCCGCAGCCGGTCCCGCGCCGCGTTGATCTCCTGCATCTTCCTCTCGCGCTCCGCGCGCATCTCAGCGGGCGCGGAAGGATCGCGGTCGGGATGATGCGCGAGCGCGAGCCTGCGGTGCGCGGTCAGCACGTCCTCCCACGTCGCGCTCACGGCATCGAGCTCCAGCACGTAGAATGCGACATCCGGAGGCAGCGTGTCCTCGTCGCGCGCAGCATCGCGCCACCAGCGCCGCGGCGGCTCCCGCTGGTGGGGCGTCTCTTGCGCCGCGATGCGGGCGAACTCGCGCTCGACGTCGCGGCGCTCGCGCTCCGCCCGTTCCGCGCGGATGCGTTTCTGGATCTCCTGGTCCGCGGGCGACAGAGGGAGCCGCTCGACGTGCCGGCACAGGCGGCAGAGATTCCACGTCTCCGTCACGCCGTCGTTGTGGATGCGGCGCTCCTCGAACGCGTGCGCGCCCTCCGCGGCCACGGGGCAGCGCAGGCGCGCCTCGTAGCGCACGGGCGCTTCGTCCTGCGCCGCGACCGCACGGGCGACGTCGAGGCGGGCGCGCGCGGGAAGCGCCCACGCGGCGCGCGCGGTGACCTGCAGGGCGGTGAACCCTTCTCCCTCGATCCCTCCTCCCTCTTTCCCTCGATGCAGGTTCCGAACGTCGAGGCGCAACGCGTCGCGCGCGGGGACCTCGCCGACCTGCTGCTCGTCCACGAGCGCGCGCCGCCCGTCCGGCGCGAGCCACTCGACGCGCACGCGCGCGTTCGAGGCGGCGATGCCGCCGGCGTTCGTAAGCACGATGTAGAGCCTTCCCGTGCGCGTTGTGCCGCGCAGCGAAACTTCGAGCCTGAGGCGCGGGCGCCGGATCGCGAACGTGAGCGACCCCGAGAGCGCGACGACAACGACGACGCGAAGGAGCCACGCGAGGGCCGTGTCCATCCGCTCACCCGTTCGCCGGAGCGCGCGCTTGCGCGGGGGGGAGCGCGTCGCGGCCGCGCAGGTACCCGATGAACATCACGAAGATGCCGATCGCCTGCGTCGCGAGGCGGATGTCGGTGGTAGGGGCCTGGGCAAGGGCCTGGGCCGGGGCGCGGGCGGCGAGCGCGGCGATGCTTCCGCCGCTCGCGACGACGAGCGCGCCAAGACCGATGAGGAGCACGCCGAGGCGGCGCGTCTGCCACGAGGACCAGAGAGCGCCGCCGATGAGCGCGACGCCGCCCAGCGCCGAGAGCGCGATGAAGGCGATCCGACCCGCTAGATGCGGGCCGCCGGGCCCTAGCCCGTCGAGGCCCAGGTCGGTGCCCGCGCCTGCGAACTCGGGCGGTGCGAGGAAGGGGGCCGCGAGCACGACGAGCGCCGCGACGACCACGAAGAAGGCGAAGACGTGCGCGACCGCGCGCCGTCCCCGCGCAAGGTAGAGGGTGCCAGCGCCCATCGCGCCCACGTTCGCGGACGCGGCCACGAGGTAGGTCGCGTACGTGGCGAAGGTCCATCCGCGTGCGGCGGCGAGCGATTCAAGAAGCGCGGCGAGCGCGTAGAGCGAGAGGCCGAGCGCCCAGGCGAGGTTCGAAGCGCGCTTCTGGACGACCCATTGGCCCCAGACGCGCGCCGCAAAGATGGCCGCGACCGTGCCAGCCAGGAAGGGGACGATCCAGGCGGCGGCCATGTGCCTACACTCACTCGAGCGAGACGTCCGCGATGTGATGGTGCCGCTTCATCAGCATGCGTGCGAGCTGGATGTTGCGGCCGCCCTTGCCGATGGCCTTGCCCTTCTCTTCCTGGGGGATCTTCACGTGCGCGATGATATCGCCGTTGCGATCCTCCCATTCGACGCCTTCCACCTTGAAGCGGTGGAAGACGTTCTTGAGGAACGCCTCCCGTTCCGCGGCGTGTCCGATGAGGACGACCTCTTTCTGCAGGTTCTCGCGCAGGTGCTTCAGGTTCACCGCGCCCTTGCCGAGCGCGCGTCCGACCTGCCCTTCGACGACGACGAAGATGATGCGATCCTCCTCCTCGATCACGTCCTTGAGCTCGGCGCCGGTGAGGCGCTCGAACATCGCGAACGTCCGGAGGGAGTCTGCGTCCAGTTTGATATCGACCATAGGATCACAAGGGTTCGCGGGTCCGCGTTGTGTCGTTGGCGCTGTCCCATGCGGAACAATGCGAACTTGCGAACCCGATGAGAAGGCGGCTTACGCCCCCTTGGCGAGCTGGAGCACGTCGGAGTCGCCCGCGTCGATGACGCTGAGGACGGCGACGCTGTACGGGCGGCCGCAGGCGGGGCCGAGCTCCGTGTTCTTGCCCTGGTACTTGTAGATCGGGACCTTGTGCTTCTCGGCGGCCGCGTTCACCTGGGCGATCGCGACCTCGGGAGCGTTGTCCGCGAGGACGACGAGCTTCGCCTTCTTCTCGAGGATCAGGCGAAGCGTTTCGTTGAGGCCGAGGGCGACGTTGCCGGTCTGGGTGGCGCTGCGGAGCGCGCGGTTGACGTCCATGTGTGGATACTCTCCTTCTCCGACCGCCGCCTTAGAAAGCCCGCCTCGCGGGCATGGGGCAGGGGCGACTCTGGAGCTGATTTCGCGGACGTGGACGCTCCTTATGAACCTTTGGCGCTTGGAGGACCGAAGCTCCGTGTCTCGACAAGCTTGGCGTGAAAGATTTGATGAGACCCGCGCCCAGCGGCGGCAACGTGCTCCGGACGGCCGCCCTGATCGTTCTATTGACGGTCCTCGCGGGGCTTGTGCAGGCCGAACCAATCTCAATTGACCCCACTGGCGGCGCCGATGGCGAAATGGCGGCCGTCAGTGTCATCGGCGATGCTGAAGCATGCCGGTCAAGTTCCTCGTCGAACTGCATCGCGGTCACCGTCTTCGGTGAGGCCACGTCGTGCGATTCCGAGCAGATTCTTGGCCGCGGCCGCTGCGTTTCGATATCTGTCCTGGGGAACGCCGATTCCTGTGGCCGCAACTCAGATTTTCGCGACGACTGCATCGCCGTCGCCGGCAACAACGCGACGACTTGCTCGGGTCCGGAATTCATCCAAGACTGCCGATCTGTTGCTATCTTCGGGACCGCTCGTTCATGTGACGAGGAACTCTTCACGAGTTGCCGCGCGGACAGTGTTCTTGGCCATGCGGACCGCGAGGAGACGTGCCAGGTGCTCTTTGGTCCCAAGTTCTGTCTGATGACCGGTGATGGAGCGACTTGCACCTTCGCAACGGCCTGTGTCGCGCGGCCGTCGGAAGGTGCTGCCCAACTGTGCGCTGGTCGCACGTGCGTGTCGACGCTGCCATAGCGCTCGGCGAGACCGGATGCGCCGGGAGAGCGAAATTTTCTGCGGAAAATTTCGCACGACGGCTGGCAAGGATGGGGGTGACGGAAAGTCTGGTGACGCATCGACCAGCCAATATCTGGTAGAACTCCAGAGGTCCAGACCGCGCGTGCGAAATGCAGCCAACCTCGCCACCCCCCTCCTCGCCAGAATGGGGACGCGAAATTTTTTCTCAGAAGAATTTCGCCCCCGGACAACCTGCTCGGGCTGCGTGTCGCCAGCGCTCCCGCTCATTCACCGACAAAATGAAAAGAAACGGCAGGGGTTCGCACCCGACGCGCGCGTTACGACTCGTCTTCCTCGTCGCCCGGCGAGACGCCCTTCGGCGCTTCGGCCGGCTTGATATCACCCAGGAGCGACATCTCTTCGCTGCCGGCGACCGTGCCCGCAGGGGCCGCGGCGCCTTCGACGGGCTGCGGCATGAGCTCGGGCGGCGGGACCCAGCGCTTGACCTTGACGCCCTCGAACGCGGCAGGCTTCATCTGCAGCGTGACGGCGCCAGTACCTAGCGACACGGGCTGTCCGACGATGATGTTCTCGGCGACACCCTCGAGCGGGTCGATCTCGCCGATCATGCCGGCCTCGAGGAGGTGGTTGACCGTGATCTCGAACGCCGCGCGCGCGAGGACCGAGCTCTTCTCGCCGGAGATGCCGTGGCGGCCGATGGCGCGGATGTTGCCGTCGACCGTCATGACGTCCGACACGAGCATGAGGTGGCGGATGTCCACAGTGAGACCCTGCTCGGAGAGCGTCTTGTACGCCTCGTTCATGATCGCCGTGCGGGCGGCTTCGACGCCGAGGACCTCGTAGATCTCGCGGAAGTTGTTCGTCGTCGTGCGCGTGGTGTCCACGCCGTCGATCTTCATGACCTTCGCGAGGTTCGAGCCTTCGGTGTAGATGATGTAGCCTTCCGTCTCGCGGCGGATGACGACGCGCTTGATGTCCGTGATGCCCTTGATCTGCATCTTCTTGGACTCGGCGGCGATGTTCTGGATCGTCTTGTACGGGCGCTCCTCGCCTTCGGAGGGGCGCAGGACGATCTTTCCGTCGGGCGTCGTCGCGACATCCGCGTTCTTGAGCTTCGTGAGCTTCTCGGCGACCTCTTCGATGTTGAGGCCCTTCCTCTTCATCTTCTTCTCGTCGAGCGTGACGACGACCTGGAACGCGCCAAGGTCGGTGTCGACGTCCGCGATGTCGAGGAGGTTCGTCGTCTCGATCTCGGCCGCGATGCGCTGCACGGCCTCGGGGTCGTTCCTGACCTCGGCCTCGAGGTACACCTGCATCATCGGCGTCGAGGGCACGCGGCGCGCGTCCACGACCTCGATGAGGCGCGGGAGACCGAGGGTGACGTTGATCTCGGCCACGCCTGCGTAGTGGAAGGTACGCATCGTCATCTGCGTGCCAGGCTCGCCGATGCTCTGCGCGCCGAGGATGCCGCACGCTTCCGTCGGATCGATCTTGTGGACGCGGTACTGTTTCCACAGGTGCGTCGCGATGCGCGCGATCTGCTCGGGCGACGCGCGCTTGCCTTTGAACGCGAGGATCTTGCCGATCGCATCCCACTCGACGGAGTGCGGCAGGTCGCCTCCGATCTCCTGGAGGCGCGCGCTGAAGGGCTTCCAGATGCTCGCGACCTCCGTGACGCGGTTCTTGATGGCCTTCGTGTCGAGGTTCTGCGTGAGCACCTCCTTGCCGATCTCCATCATGATCGATTCGGAGAGGTCGATCTTCGCCGCCTTCGCGACGTCGATGACCTTCTCTTCCCACGGCGGGATCGCGGAGATGACCTCGGCGTACTCGACGCCCTCGTACTTCTCGCGCGGATCGACCCACTCGCCGACCTCGTCCTTGATGCGCTCGGCAAGCTCGTCGCCGATCGCCTCGATGCCGGAGAGATCGTCGAGCGAGGCGCGCTGGAGATCGTAGACGGTCTTGTATCCCGCCTCGATCAGCGCCTCGGCCTTGCTGCGGCCGATGCCGGAGATCTCGGTGAACTCCTCGATCGACTCTTCGACGTTGATGACCTGGTCCTTGATCGACTCGGCGAGCTCCTCGTTGACCTCGTCGAGGTCGAGCAGGTATTCCACGGGGGCCTTCTTGAGGTCCTCCTTCGTGCGGAACCCGTGACGGAAGAGCGCCTCGGCGGCGGCCTTCGTCATGTTCTTGAGGGCCATGAGCTCGCCCACCTCGCCTTCGTCCACGGGCACTTCCGCGGGGAGCTGGGCCTTGATCGTCGCCGCGAGCTTCGGGCCGATGCCCTCGGCGCTCGCGATCTGCTGGACGCTCGCGCGGATGAGGTCCGCCTTCGTGCGGAAGCCCGCGTCGTGGAGCGCTTCGGCCTTCGACTTGCCGATGCCGGGAAGCGAGGTGAACTCCTTCACCGTCGCCTTGCGCTGCTCGATCGGCGTGAGGACCACCTTGGGGGCCGTCGGCGCTGCCTCGGGCTCCGGCGCGGGCGCTTCCTTCTTCTTGGGCGCCTTGGCCTTCTTGGGCTTGGGAGCGTCGTCGGCCTCTTCGGGCGCGTCCATCGCCGCGTCCATCTCCATGTCGTCTTCTGCCGGCGCCGCCTTCTTCTTGGCCATCTTATTCGCCTCCGTAGTCGGTGTCGCCTTCGGTCTCTTCGGAGATCTCGTCGAGCATCGAGCGCGTGAGCTCGACGTCCTCGCGGTCGTACGTGCTCTTGCCGCGCGTCGTGCGCTCGGGGCCGATGTCGACGTCCAGGACGTCCTGGATCGCTTCGTTCACGTTCACCGACTTGCCGCGCAGGGAGCGCGTGGGGTCGACGCCGTCCTCGCCGTAGAGGAACTGGATGACGGTGCCGGCCGTGTTGCGGACCGTGCCGTCGTATTCGATCTTCAGGTCTTCGAGCGCGTTGATCAGGCGGCGCTGCATATAGCCCGACCTCGAGGTGCGCACCGCGGTGTCGACGAGGCCTTCGCGGCCACCCATCGCGTGGAAGAAGAACTCGAGCGGCGTGAGGCCGCTCTTGTAGCTCGACTTCACGAACCCCTTGGCTTCGGCGCCAAGGTCGCCCACCGCAAAGTGGGGGAGCGTGCGGCCGTGGTACCCACGGCTGATGCGCTCGCCACGCACGGCCTGCTGACCGACGCAACCTGCCATCTGGGAGAGGTTCAGCATCGAGCCTCGGGCGCCCGACTTGGCCATGATGACGGCCGAGTTCTCGAGACCCAGGTGAGAGCCTGCGATCTTGCCGGCCTTGTCACGCGCCTTGCCGAGCTCCTGCATGATCTGGAGCTCGAGCGTCTCGTCGATGTCGCGGCCGGGGAGCTGCTCGAGGATGCCCTTGTTGAACGCGTCGACGAGCTTGTTGACGCTCGCGCGGCTGTCCTCGATCATCTGGTCGATCTGGCGCTGCGCCTCGGCGGGGATGTCCTCGTCGTCGATGCCCGTCGAGAAGCCCATCACCATGATGCCGCCGATCGAGAGCTTCGTGACGCTGTCGATGAACTTGCGCGCGCCGTCGCTGCCGTACTTGCGGATGATCTTGTTGAGGATCTCGCCCTTGAAGGCGCCGATCGCCTTCTCGTCCACGGGGCCGTGGATGAGCTCGCCGTTCTCGATGACGGTGAGGCCCTGGTATTGGCACTCGTGCGTCGGGATCCCTTCCTCGGCGCACATGTCGGCCTCGCGCAGCTCCGCCTGGAAGCGGAGGTTGAACCCTTCCGGCAGGATGTGCGAGAAGATCTGCTTGCCCGTCCACAGTTCCACCGGCGCGACGGCCGGGAGCTTGGGGTTGAGCTTGCGCTGCACGGGATCGACCTTGTCGCCCGCCTTGTACTTGGGCGGGAAGCGCTTCATGTCGATCTGCATCGTCTTCATCGTGGCGAGGATCCGGAGCACCTGGCCCTTCGTGAAGAGCTGCTCGCGGAACGTCATGATGAACGCGCCCGTGATCTGGTCGTGGATGGCGCCGATGATGGGGCCGCCAAAGCGCGGCGAGAGGATGTGCTCCTGCACGCGCATCAGGATCTTGGCTTCCGCTCGCGCTTCCTCGCCCTGGAGGACGTGGAGGTTCATCTCGTCGCCGTCGAAGTCCGCGTTGTAGGGCGGGCAGACGCTGAGGTTGACGCGGAACGTCTTCCACGGCATGACCTTGACCTCGTGCGCCATCATCGACATGCGGTGGAGCGAGGGCTGGCGGTTGAAGAGGACGATGTCCCCGTCCATCAGGTGCCTCTCGACGACGAAGCCGGGCTCGAGGCGCTTTGCGACCTCTTCCGCGTTGAGGTCCGTCACCTTGAGGCGGCGGCCGTCGGCGCGGAGGACGTAGTTGACGCCGGGGAGGTACTTCCCGCCGGGGCCGGGCTTCGGGCGGGGGCCGCGGGCGACGAGGTCCTTGACCTCCTCGTAGTTGTACGCCGTGACCTTCACGGGCACGGTGAGCTCGCGCGCGGCTTCCATGGGCACGCCGACGTCGTTGATGCTGATGTTCGGGTCCGGACTCACGACGGTTCGAGCCGAGAAGTTGACGCGCTTGCCCGAGAGGTTCGAGCGGAAGCGGCCTTCCTTGCCCTTGAGGCGCTGCGAGAGCGTCTTCAGGGGGCGGCCCGAGCGGTGACGCGCGGGCGGGATGCCCGAGGTCTGGTTGTCCATGTACGTCGTGATGTGGTACTGGAGCAGCTCCCAGAGGTCTTCGACGATGAGCTGCGGGGCGCCCGCGTCGCGATTCTCCTGGAGGCGCTGGTTGATGCGCAGCACGTCGACGAGCTTGTGGGTGAGGTCGTCCTCCGAGCGCTCACCCGATTCGAGCGTGATCGACGGACGCATCGTCACCGGCGGTACGGCGAGGACCGTGAGGACCATCCATTCCGGGCGCGCGACGATGGGGTTGACCCCCACGAGCGGGAGCTCGTTGTCGGGGATCTTCTCGAGCCATTCGCGGACGTCGACAGGGGTAAGCTTGTGGCCGTCCTCGCGGAAGGTCGTGGGCTTCTCGAAGTCGACCTTCTTGGGCGCCTCGCCGCAGTGGGGGCACGCTTCCGTGGGCTTGGAGGCCTGCTTGACGACCTCCTTCACGAAGTCCTCGTAGCGGTTCATCTCCTGCGCGGGCTTGAGGGCGATCTTCAGCTGCTCCATCTGTTCGCTCGGGAGCAGGACCTTGCCGCACGCCTTGCAGGTCGAGCGGAGGAGGTTCTTGATGATCTTCGTGAAGCCGACGTGGATGACCGGCATCGCAAGGTCGATGTGGCCGAAGTGGCCGGGGCAGTCGCCGACCGTGCGGCCGCAGGTCTTGCAGCGCAGGCCCGGCTCGATGACCCCGAGGCGCGGGTCCATGAGACCCATTTCGATCGGATATCCGTCGTCATCGTACGTGTCGGCGGTGATGATCTTCGTGGCCGACATCTCGCGGATCTCGACCGGGCTCAGGAGGGCGAACGCGATGCTGCCGATCTTCTTCGGAGCGTGGGTGATCATGGTCATGCTATCATTCCCTCCTTACACCAGGTCTTCGAGCTGCAGGCGCGGCGCGACCGTCAGGCTCTTGAGTTCGTCCAGGAGCAGCTTGAACGCGTACGACATCTCCACGGGGAAGATGTCGGCGTCGTCGCCGCACGTCTTGCAGAGCATGAAGCCGCGACGGTCCTGGTGGGCTACGTGGCCGCACTTGCGGCAGACGAGCTCGGTGACGCGGTCCGACTCGTCTAGCAGGCGGTCCTTGATGACCATCGCGCTGCCGTGGCCGATGAGGCAGTCCCGCTCCATCTCGCCGAAGCGGAGGCCACCGTCACGCGCGCGGCCTTCGGTGGGCTGGCGGGTGAGGATCTGGACGGGGCCGCGGCTGCGGGCGTGCATCTTGCCGGAGACCATGTGGTGCAGCTTCTGGTAGAAGATGACGCCCACGAAGATCTCGGCCTCGATCCGCTCGCCCGTGTGGCCGTCGTAGAGGACCTCCTTGCCCGAGTAGTCGAAGCCGTGCTTGAGGAGCGAGTCGCGGATGTTCTGCTCGTCGTCCTTGCCCGTGAAGGGCGTGCCGTCGAGCGTGCGGCCTTCGGCGGCGCCGACCTTGCCGCCGAGGAGCTCGAGCACGTGCGCGATGGTCATGCGCGACGGGATACCGTGCGGGTTGACGATGAGGTCGGGGACGGCGCCGGCGCTGTTGAACGGCATGTCCTCGGGGTTCACCACGAGGCCGATGACGCCCTTCTGGCCGTGACGCGACGCGAACTTGTCGCCAAGCTCAGGCACGCGAAGGTCGCGGACCTTGACCTTCACGAGGCGGCTGCCGTTGGACGACTCCGTGAACATGACAGAGTCGACGACGCCGTTCTCGCCGTGGCGCACGGTGACCGACGTCTCGCGGCGCTTCTGCGGCGTGAGGAAGTCGGACGGCTCTTCGAGGAAGCGTGGGGGCGAGGTCTTGCCGATGAGCACGTCGCCGGACTTGACGTCGGCTTCGGGCGCGATGAGCCCGTCCTCGCCGAGGTTCGTGTACGCGTCCTCGGAGCGGGCGCCCTTGACCTCGGGCGAGGGGATCTCGAAGTGGTCTTCCTGGCCACCGGGGTACCTTCGTTCTTCCGAAGCGTAGGTCCGGAAGAACGACGAGCGACCCAGGCCGCGGTCGATCGCGGCGCGGTTCATGATGATCGCGTCTTCCATGTTGTAGCCATGGTACGAGATGACGGCGACGACCATGTTCTGGCCCGACGGGCGGCGGTCGAAGTGGACGTACTTCATCGAGTGCGTCTGCGTCATCGGCTGCTGCGGGTAGTGCATCAGGTGGCCGCGGGTCTCGGGGCGGATGCGGTAGTTGGACTGGCCGAACCCGAGGCTCTGCTTGCCCATGCCTGCGCCCATCGTCACGCGCGGAGCCGAGTTGTGCTCCGGGTAGACGACGATGCCGGAGGCGATCCCGAGGATGACCATCGGGTCGACCTCCATGTGCGTCGGGGGCGAGGGCGTGCGGTGGGCCTGGAAGTCCTGCCACTTGGCGTGGAGGTCCTTCTCGTCGAGGGCGATGAAGAGGTTCTCTTCCTCTTCCGCGTCGATGTACTCGACGACGCCTTCGCGCAGGAGGTCGGACCACGTCATGCGGCCCTCCTTCAGGTCGCGCAGGTGCTCCTCGGAGACGAGGGGGCGACCTTCGCGGCAGACGGTGAGCGGGCGGCGGGCGCGGCCGGCGTCGCAGTTGACGATGACGTCGTTCGTGGCCTCGTCGTAGCGGACGTTGACCTCGCTCGTGAGGAGGCCCTGGCGGCGGCGGGCCCGGAGCTTCTCGACGAGCTCGCGGGGGTTGTCGTGCAGGCCCGCAAGGTCGCCGTTCACGAACACGCGCGCGCCTTCGATGTGCTGATCAGGTATGATATCAGGCCCCCAGCTCGATGTCCTTGCTGTGAATTTCCTGGACGCCGAGGTCGCGCACGGTCTGCAGGACCTCCTTGTCGTCGTAGCCCTCGCTGATCTCCGTCATGAGGGCCATGTTCTTCACGAGGCCGCAGTTGGGCCCTTCGGGCGTCTCGCCCGGGCACAGGCGGCCCCACTGCGTCGCGTGCAGGTCGCGCGCCTCGAAGTGAGGCTGCGAGCGCGTGAGCGGCGAGATGATGCGGCGCAGGTGGGAGAGCGTCGCGAGGTTCGACGTGCGGTCGAGGAGCTGCGAGACGCCGGCGCGGCCGCCGACCCAGTTGCCCGTCGCGAGCGCGTGCAGCAGGCGCTGCGAGAGCACGTCGCTGCGGACCGCAGTGCTGACCTTGAGCTCGCGGTTGCGGCTGTGCGCCCGTTCCAGCTGATACTTCAGATCCTTGACCAGCCCGGTGAAGGCGACGCGGAAGAGGTCCTCCATGAGGTCGCCCGCGAGCTTCAGGCGCTTGTTGGCGTAGTGGTCCTTGTCGTCCGGCTCCGCGTGGCCGATCGCGAGCTCCAAGACGCTGCGCGCCATGCGGCCGAGGAAGATGGCCTTCTTCATGCGGTCGTCGGGGTCGTTGCCCAGGTGCGGGAGAAGCGAGCGGTCCATGAGGGACTCGACACGCTTGATGCGGTACTCCTTGGCCTGGCCGCCCGCGAGCTTCTTGCCTAGGAAGGCGACGGCCTCCTCGCGGTTCGAGACGCCGTACTCGTTGACGCTGTCCTCGATGTTCGAGAGGACGAAGGGCATCATCTCGGGGTCCGTGACGATGGCGTTCATGACGTCCTCGTCGCTCTCCATGCCGAGCGCGCGCAGTAGCACCACGAGGGGAAGCTGGCCCGACGCCGCGGGGACGCTCACCATGAGCGTCGCGTCCTTCTTCATCTCGACGATGACGAGCGCGCGGTAGCCCTCGCGCTGCGAGAACACCTTCGCGACGGGCACGTCGCGGCCGTAGCGCTTGTTGAACTCGACCATCACGCGGTTCGGGGCGAGGTCCTCGAGCGAGATGAGGACGCGCTCCGTGCCGTTGATGATGAAGTAGCCGCCGATGTCCATCGGGTCCTCCTGGAGCTCGATGAGGCGGCGGTAGTATTCCTCGGGCGTGAAGATCGTGCCCTCGTGGCGCTCGAGGTTCTCCTTGGTGATGTTGCACTTCGCCGACTTCACCATGATCGGCATGTCGCCGATGCGGACCTCTTCGGGCTCGTGCTCGACGCCTTCGATGATGGGGATGAACTCGAGGTACATCGGCGCTTCGTACGTCAGGTTGCGCAGGCGCGCTTCCATCGGGGTGAGGAGGCGGGTGGAGCCGTCGGCTTCCTTGACAAGCGGGTTGCCCACGCGGATCTTCCCGAGCTTGACCTCGTACCCTTCGATATCAGTGGTGATGGTGCCGCGCTCGGCCTCATCGTCGCCGACCTTGATCTTGTCGATGATGTCCTGCAACCAGTAGTTGCTGAAATCATTGTACGACATGATGTGGTGGTTGGCGAGGGAGCGCTCACGGTAGAAGGCATCGACAAGTTCTCGCATGATATCACTCCACGACGTAGCGGTAGGCCACGTGCTCGCCCGCGGTCGGGCTCTTTCGCTTGATCTTGATGATGTTGCCAGGCTTCGCGCGGACGGCGCGGGCGACCGCATCGTTGGCGAAGATCTTGGGCAGCTGGTCCGGGGTGGTCCCGTACTTTTCGAGGATGCCGCGGGCTTCCTCATCGGAGAGGACCTCGTGGCGCGGCACAAGATCGTGTTTCATGACGTCGAACGCTTTCGGCACGGTCTCCACTCCTCCATCTCTACCTCTAGGGCGCCATCGCAGAGCGCGGGCCTCGAACCGAGCGGGCTTGGAGGGATTCGAACCCCCGACCATCCGGTTAAAAGCCGGACGCTCTACCTAGCTAAGCTACAAGCCCTCCTGGAAATGCTGCGGCATGGGTACGGCAACCAAGGACAGCACGGTGCTCTCGCGCGATGGCGACCCCTGAGGGGGGTCTGAGCGCGGCGATGCGCCACCCCCTATTTGAAGCTTAGCTACGCCTAGGCGGTCAGCCGCGCTAGGCCCAGGCCTTATGATGACCCAGCGTTTCCCTCAGAGCGTGGCTCAGGCAGGAGGCCCGACCTTCGCGGATTCGCTCGCCCGCGGCTCGCCGGAGCCCGTCCTCAGCGTGACGCCGAGCGGTCGCGTGCTCAGCTGGACGCGGCGCGCGGAGATGGCGTTCGGCTACTCGCGCGCGGAAGCGATCGGCCGGCAGATCCTCACGCTCGTCGTGCCGCCCGAAGGCGTGGAGGATCTCCAGCGCGCGATGTCCGAGGCGCTCGCGGACGGCGCGGCGCGATGCAGCACGATGCGTCGCCGCAAGGATGGCGGCGTCCTCCCGATCCTCGAGATGCGCCTCGAGCGCCGCGGCGAAGGCAACGACCGCTCCATCGTGTTCTATGCTGGGCGCGACGCGTCCGACGCGACCCTCCTCGTCATCGAGCCTCCGCGCGGCGAAGAGGTCACGATCGTCCCGCTCATCGAAGCGCCGCGCGGCCTCGACGCCCTCTGGCGCGAGGCGCACGACGCGCTCTCCGCATCCTTCGCGGCGACCGTGATGCTGCAGCGGCTCACGACGATCCTCGTGCCGCGCTTCGCGGACTGGGTCGCCGCCGACCTCCTCGATTGGGCCGGCCCCGCGCGCCGCGTCGCGTCTGCGCACCGGGAGGCGTCGCTGCAGCCTCTCCTCGACGCGAGCGGCATCGGCAGCGAGGACACTCCCCCGCCCCTTTCGTCGCTGCGCGTGCTGCGAAGCGCGCAGCCCATCCTGCAGCCCACCGCGCGGCCCATCGATCCGGCGGATCCCGACGCGCTGCGGCGCCTGGGGAACGGCGCGCACCTCGTCCTTCCGCTCCTCGGGCGCACGCGGCTCCTGGGCGCGATGACGTTCGTGCGCACCACGCGCGACTTCGCCGAGATCGACGTCGCGTGGTGCCGCGAGCTCGTGCGCCGCGCCGCGCTCGAGATCGAGAACGCTCTGCTCGCCGACCAGGTGCAGCGCCTGCGGGAGACCACGCGCCACGCGACCGAGCGCGCGAAGCAGCTCACGGCCCTCTCCAGCGCGCTCTCCGAGGCGCTGACACCCGCGCAGGTCACGAGCGAAGCCGTGCGGCACGCGCGCGAGGCGCTGGGCGCCAGCGGCGGCGCCATCGCGATGCTCTCCACGGACCACGCGACCTTCGAGGTCACGGCGCTCGTGGACGAGGCGGAAGCGCTCTCGAACGGGACCCTGCGCTTCCCGATCCACGCGAACTTCCCGCTCGCCGACGCCGCGCGCTCGGGCGACCCCGTCCTCCTCGAGCAGCTCCTCTCGGGCGCGCCGCGCTACTCGTACCTCGCGCAGGCGAAGCGACCGCACCGCGCCCTCGCCGCCGTGCCCCTCGTGGTCGACGGGCGGCACGTGGGCGCGCTCGGCCTCGTCTTCCCCGAGCGGCGCTCGTTCAGCCTGGATGACGTCGAGTTCATGCGCAGCCTCGCGCGCCACGCGGCCGACGCTCTCGAGCGCGCGCGCCTCTACGGCGCCGAGCGCTCCGCGCGAGCGCAGGCCGACGCCGAGGCGCGCAGGAGCGCGTTCCTCGCCGACGCGAGCCGCATCCTCGCCTCCTCGTTCGACTACCGCGCGACGCTCGAGTCCACCGCGCGCCTCTGCGTCCCCGCGTTCGGCGACTGGTGCGCCGTCTATCTGCGGGAGAAGGACGGAAGCATCCGCCCCGTCGCCGTCGTCCACCCCGACGCGACGCGCGCGCCCCTCGCGCGCGAGCTCCTCTGGCGCCCCGGCCCCGATCCCGCCGAGCACGGTGGCGTCGCGAAGGTGCTCCGGACCGGGAAGCCCGAGGTCCTCGAGAACGTGCCCGACGCGATGCTCGCGACGCTCGTGCACGACCCCGAGACGCGCCGCATCATGCGGGAGCTTGGCGTCGTGTCGCAGGTCGCGCTGCCGCTCGTCGCGCGCGGCCGCACGCTGGGCGCCATCGCGCTCTCCAGCGCGACGCACCGCCGCCTCGCGCCCGCCGACCTCCACCTCGTCGAGGAGCTGGCGCGCCGCGCCGCCTTCGCGGTCGACAACGCGCGCCTCTACCACGAGGTCGAGGACGCGTACCGTCGCAAGGAAGAGTCGGTCGCGGCCCTGCGCGAGAGCGAAGAACGATATCGTCTCCTCGTGGACGGCGCGCCCGACTACGCGCTCTTTCTCCTCGACACCGAAGGGCGCGTCGCGAGCTGGAACGCCGGCGCCGAGCGCCTCCTGGGCTACAAGGCCGAGGAGATCGTCGGCAAGGACACGCACCTGTTCTACACGGAGGAGGACCTCGCCGCGAACATCCCGGCGAAGGAGATCGCGGACGCGCAAGCGTTCGGCCGCGCCGAGCAGGAAGGATGGCGCATCCGCAAGGACGGCACCCGCTACTGGGCGAGCATCGTGGTCACGGCCCTCAAGGACGACAAGGGCAACGTCCGCGGCTACTCGAAGCTCCACCGCGACGTCACCGAACGCCGCCGCGCCAGGGAGGAGCTCGACCTCGCGCGCCAGCGCGTCGCGCAGCACGAGAAGCTCTCCACGATGGGTACGCTCGTCTCCGGCGTCGCGCACGAGATCCGCACGCCGCTCACCGCGATCGCGAACAGCATCCACCTCATCCGCCTGCTCTCCGACCGCGGCAGCGTCGCGCCCGACGCGCTCAAGCGGCACACGAGCCTCGCGCTCGAAGGCGTGGACCGCATCAACGCGCTCGTGCAGGATCTGCGCCGCTTCAAGCGCGTCGACTCGTCCGGCCGCGCGCCGACCTCGCTCGACACCGTGGTGGAAGAGGCGCTCACGCTCTTTCGTGCCGCGCACCGCGGCCGCATCGAGGTCATCGCCGACCTGCAGCCGACACCCCTCGTCGAGGTCGACCGCGCGCAGCTCCAGCAGATCGTCCTGAACCTCCTCCAGAACGCGAGCGAGGCGATGCCGCACGGCGGCGCCGTCGAGCTGCGCACCGGCCCGGGCAAGGGAGGCGCGGCGTGCGTCATCGTCCGCGACGAAGGCATGGGCATGACGCCCGAGGTCAAGTCGCGCATGTTCGAGGAGTTCTTCACCACGAAGATCGAAGGCACGGGCCTCGGCCTCTCCATCGTGCGCCGCATCATGGAGCTCCACCACGGCACGATCGAATGCGAATCCTACGCCGGGAAGGGGACGACGTTCACGCTGTTGCTGCCCGCGAAGGCGTGATCGGGGCATCCTCGCCCCCCGCTGGAACAACGCGATCCGCGCACCCTCGAGGGATGCGCCGCGGGTCCGAGGGTTCGCGACGTTCCGGCCGGGACGAGCGGGGCCAAGTCTTAAAAAGGGCAAGCAGGATGGCGCGGCCATGCCCGTCCAGAAGCTCACCGAGATCTGCTCCTCCTGCGGCACCCGTCTTCTCGGGAAGTCGACCACCTCCTTCCCCTGCCCCGGCTGCGGCGAGACCGCGGTGGGCCGCTGCGCGCAGTGCCGCGACCAGAGCGTGAAGTACCGCTGCGACTCGTGCGGCTACACGGGACCGTGAAGCCCATGTCCGGCAAGCTGGACCTCATCGTCGTCTTCAAGATCATGCCCGAGGACGCCGACATCGACACGAAGAAGCTGGGCGACGACGCCCTCGCCACCGTGAAGAAGGTCGCCCCCGACGCCAAGGTCCAGAACATCGAGTTCAAGCCCGTCGCGTTCGGCCTCAAGTCCGTGAACGTCACCGTCCTCATGAGCGACGGCGCCGGCGGGCCCGACGCGCTCGAAGAGGCCTTCAACGGCCTCGCGGGCGTCGGCTCGGCCTCCGTGGCCGAGATGGGCCGCATCTGAGGCACGCGGCCTCAGCGCCGACGAAGCGTCAGCGCGATCGCTGCCACTGCTAGCGCGATCAGCGCGACGCCGGGCCCTGGGACCTGCGGCGCCGCGGTCGCCGGGACCGGGGCCTCGGAGCCATGCGCCGGAGGCGAGGCGGCGATCTCGTGCATCGCGTACCGGCCGTCGACATCGGTGGTGCTGTCGGTCACCACGTAGGCGGCCGTGGGCACGGGGTCGGAGGGCGTCTCCATGCCGCTCGTCGACCACGGAGCGTAGCTGCGCGCCATGCTGCAATTGCCGCCGCAGCCGTCCGCGCTGCGATCGTCCACGGCCCACGCCTCCCCGTCCCACGTGCGCGCGGGCACGTCGAGGACGAGGCTCGTGTGGTCGGTCACGAACGAGCTCGCGATCGCGAGCGCCGTGATCGCCGCCACGTCGGGCGCGTCTTCCTCCTGCATCTCGCGCACGCGATGGTACGCCACGACGCGCGGAAGGTACGGAAGCGACGCGGGGTCTCCGCCGTCGAACGCCCACGAGCGAGCGCCGTCGGTCGTCCAGCCCTGCACCGTGCCGGAGATGCCCTTCGCGGGGTCGAACGTGCCGACGACAAGGAGCTCGCTCCCCGCGAAGAGCACGGGCGCGCCCTGGTGGTACGCCTTCACGCCGTCGGAGTACGCGATGTCGACGTCGTGGAGCACCGGCGTCGTGAGCGCCGCCATGAAGCGCCGCAGGTCCACCTCGGCGCCCGTGCCAAGCGGCACGCGGATCGCGGCGCCCTCGCCATCGACCGCGAGCGCGCGCACGAGCCCCCAGTCCGCGTCGTCGCCAAAGGCGATCCCGAAGACGTTGACGCCCTGCTCGTTCGCATCGCGCTCCACCTCGCGGAGCGCATCCCGGCCCGAAAGTCCCGCCGTGGGCTGCCCGTCCGTGAGCAGCACGAGCGCCTGATATCGGTCCTCCGCGGGCGGGAAGGCGCCGAAGCCTTTCACGAGGCCCGCCTCGATGTTCGTGCCGCCGCCATCGAAGAGCGCGTCGATCTCGCGCGCGGCGTCCTTGCGCGCCTCGGGCGTCATCGGCCGCATCGCGCTCCACGTCGAGCGCGCGTCGCTGGAGAACGCGACGATCTGCAGCCGGTCCTCGTCGTGGAGCGCGCCCACGACCTGCTTCGCGGCATCGATCATCTGCTGGAGCTTCAGGCCCGCCATGGAGCCCGACACGTCGAGCACGAGGACGAGGTCCATCGGGAGAAGCGGCGCGTCCGCCTTCGCGCGGAAGCGATGGGCGAAGTACCCTTTGCCATCGACCACGCTCGTGAGGAGCGAGCCCGCCTCCGCCGTCGGGGAGAGCGTGTAGCTCGCGGTGAACGCGGTGGGTGCCTCGCTCGCGCGCGGGCCCACGCTGTACGTGATGCGCTCGCCATCGCGCTGCGGAGCGGGATCGCCCCAGAGCGCGGTCACGCCTTCGGCGTCCTTCACGGCCACGTCGAAGCGCGCCCCGAGGTCCTGCCCGAAGCCGGACACGGGCGCCTCGAGCGCGAGGTCGTAGACGCCGCGGTCGGCGGCGAGGTAGCGCTCGTACGTGAGGGTGGCGCGCACGCTCGTCGCCTCGGCCACGTTCACGAGGTACGAGTAGACGCTCGTGCGGCGCGTCTTCTCGACGAGGCCGCCCGTCTGCCCCTGCGCTTTCCATTCCTCGTACTGCTCGCGCGCCGCCTCACGGTCCTTGACCTCGGCCTCCCACACGCGTCCGTCGCGCTCGATGATGAGGCCCGTCACGAAGGCGTCGTCTGGCACGCGGACGACGAAGGGGAACTCGGGGTCGGGACCACGGTTCCCGATGTCCTCGATGACCTTGACGGTCGCGTAGTTGTCACGGACCGTCGCCTCGACCGTCGTGAAGACGGTCCAGACCGACCCGGCGGTCGGCGGGCGCTCCTCCTGCGCGGTGCCGGTCGGGACGAGCAGCGTGGCGAGCAGGAGGAGGGCGAGGGCGCGTCGCATGGACCTGTCAGGGCGCGCTGGGATGGATAGGACCTCCCGAACGGGTCGGGACGGGCCGAACCCGCTGTTCGGCGCGTCCCGAACGGCTTCGACACGTTATAAGGAGGCCGAGGCACAGTCGGGAAGGTGGCCTCCGAAGCGAGCCCGCCGCCGGTCGACGAGGACGAGCGAGCGCGCTCCCTGCGCCCCATCCTCGGAGCGGGCGCCGGCACGGGGGCCGCCGACGAGCTGCCCATCGACGTCGAGCTCATCAAGGTCCTCGCATCCGACTCGCGCCGCGACATCCTCCGCATCCTCGGCAAGCGCCGCCACACGCTCACCGAGCTCGCGGAGGCGCTCGGCCTCAAGAAGGCGACCGTGCTGGAGCACCTCCAGAAGCTCGTCGCCGCGGGCCTCATCAAGCGCATGGACGAGGACGACCGCCTCTGGGTCTATTACGACCTGAGCCCGCGCGGCAAGCGCCTCGTCCGGCCCGAGCGCACGCGCTTCTACCTCATCCTGGGCGGCACAGCGATCGCCGCCGTGCTGCTCGGAGCGATCGTCGCGGCCGCGATGTTCGGGAGCTTCGGCGGGTCGCCTTCCTCCGCGGACGACGCGCGCTCGCCGGCCAAGAGCTTCGAGGATCAGGCGGGCGTCCTCGCGCCGCCCGTCATTTGGCGCGGCCTCGACGACGACGTCGCGCTGCAGTTCGACGCCGCGCCCAGCGGCGCATCGATCCTCCTCTCCGCGACGGACGGGAGCGCGACGAGCGTCCCCGTCTTCGAGCACGTGGCGCGCCTCGACGCGGCCGACATCGACGCCCTCCACGCCGGCACGTACACGCTGAGCCTGCGCACGGAGGCGGGCGAGACGCCTCTCCCCACCACGATCGAGGTGCTGGACCCCGAGATCGCCGTCTTCCCGCTCGTCGTGCGCTCGACGGACGAGACGGTCGAGGTCGCGATCGCGCCGCCCGACCGGATCGCGCCCGAGCGCGTCGCCGCCAACGGCGCCCTGTACGGCGACGTCTCCCGGTTCACGATGCAGCCCGACCAGGATGGGCGCATCGCGGTCGGCCGGCTCTCCACGACGCAGCTCACCCTCCTCCCCGACATCCAAGCTTCGCTCGAGAAGGTCGACACCCAGCTCCACGCCAAGGTGCGCAGCGGCAGCGGCCCGATCCCGGACGCCGAGATCGTCCTCGAAGGCGCGTCGCTGGGCCGCACGAACGAGACGGGCGAGCTCCTCGCGCCCTGGCCCGGAGAGGGGGAGCGCGCGCTGCGCATCGTCGCGCCGGGCGGCAGCGTGCAGGACCACGACATCCTCTTCACGAACGACACCGCGACGGAGCAGGCGCCGCGCCTCACGATCGAGGCGCTCGACGCGCGCGTGCCCCCCTCCACCACGATGCGCCTGCGCGCGGACGTGCGGAACGCGGGCAACGTCGAGGAGCTCGTCACGGTCACCGCGCGACAGGACGGCGCGCTCCTCGCGAGCACGCTCGTGCGCGTGCCTCCCAACGGCCGCGCCGAGGCGCTGCTCGAGGCGCCGCTCGCGCGCCCCGACGTCGTCGACGTCACGGCGCACGCCGCGCGCGCCTCGTTCGCGCCCATGGCGACGCACACGACCGTCTCGGACGCGAGCGGGGACGGCGATCGGAGCGGGGGCTCGAGCAACACGACCGCCGGGCCCGCGCCCCCCCAAGCGAGCGCCGCGTACAGCCCCAACAGCAGCGAGAACTACACGAGCATGCAGGGGCGCATCGCGGGGTACATGCTGACCGCCGTCGCGCCCGCCGACGCAAGCGACCGCATCTACCTCGCGCAGCCCACCGCCGCCACGATGGCGCCAGATGCAGCGGGCTCGCAGGCAGCCGCGCCCAGCGTGCCCGGGCCGGAGCCCCTCCTCGCGCTGATCGCGGTCGGGGCGCTGGCGCTGGCGCTGCGGCGGCGCGGACGATGACACGGCGGCATGGTCTGGGGATTCCACTGATCATCTCCCAGGCCGAAACATTCTAGCCAGGGCCGAAATTTTTCTGCCGAAAAATTTCGGCCCAGACAAGAATGTCGGGGGCGGATGAGGAAGAATGTCCTCTCAACGCCCGATCCTGAGAAGCAGCGCGTCGAGCCCCGCCTCGTCGCGCCACTCGCGCAAGACCGGCAGCACCTCGACGCTCTTCACGCCGGGCACGTCCAGCGCGCGCTCGCGCATCGCGGGCCAGTCGTCTCGCGCGCC
>DATLCC010000125.1:0-39441 GCA_035526585.1 Thermoplasmatota archaeon
CGAGGCGGACGATGCCGGGTGCGAGGGGCCCCGCAGGTCGAGGTCGACCCTGATCGCATGGGTGGCGCTGGGCATGACCACGAGAAGGGCCAGGACCGCCGCAGCGACAAGCGTTCGCGCGGCTCGACCTTGTCGACTCAAGGATGCGATCTTCACCGGCTGCATGGGCCCCCACTTTGGGACGAAGGAGGGAACGATGGCTGTGGTACGTGGCGCGCACCGCCTTGACCCACTCGTCGGGGGCGAGGCTACCCGCCCCGCGACATCCCGCCCCTTGCCTGCGTCACGCTCGCCCCGTTGCTGCCGAGTCGCGTGGACGCGCCTTTCACTCGCGCGCGTGAGACCGGGAGGCGAAGCGCTTATGGCCGCCCCGTCGGGTGACCGCCCCATGGTCTACGTCGAGAAAGTGGGTGTCGTGGGCGCGGGCGCCATGGGCGCCGCGATCGCCGAGGTCTTTGCGCTGAACGGCAAGCACGTCGTCCTCAAGGACGTGAAGGACGAGTACGTCCAGCGCGGCCTGAAGAACATCGAGGCGAGCTTGAACAACCTCGTGTCCTTCCACCAGGGGAAGGCCGAGCGCGAGATCGAGAAGATCGAGACCGACAACGGCATCCGCCTCACCGACGAGCAGAAGGCCAAGATACGCGAAGCGAAGGCGCCCACCTATACGACGGAGCGCGCGCAGCGCACGCTGAAGCTCATCAAGGGCACGACCGACTACAAGGACTTCGCCGAGGTCGACTTCGTGGTCGAGGCCGCGCTCGAGCGCATGGACGTGAAGCAGCAGATCTTCCGCGAGCTGGAGCAGCACACGCCGCGCCACTGCATCCTCGCGACGAACACGAGCGCGCTCAGCATCACCGAGATCGCGAGCGCCGTCAAGGACCGCCGCGGCAAGGTCCTTGGCGCACACTTCTTCAACCCGCCTACGACGCTGCCTCTCGTCGAGGTGATCCCGGCGCTCGAGACGCACGAGCAGACCGTGGAGGACACGATCAACTTCCTCGAAGAGCTGCGCAACCACCGCTACCCGGTGCTCCCCGTGAAGGTGAAGGAGACGCCGGGCTTCGTCGTGAACCGCATCCTCGGGCGCGCCTTCACCGAAGCGTTCCTCATCTACGAGGAAGGCATCGCGAGCGCCCGCGACATCGACAAGGCGATGAAGACGGGCGCCGGCTGGCCAATGGGGCCCCTCGAGCTCGCCGACATGGTGGGCCTCGACGTGATCTACCACGTCGCGCAGAACATGCGCGAGATGGGCGTCTCCGAGTCGCAGCGCGCGCCGCAGGTCATCCAGCACATGGTGAAGAGCGGTCGCCTCGGGCGCAAGAGCGGGAAAGGGTTCTACGACTACAAGAACGAGTAGGTCCCGCTCGCGGTCTCCCTAAGTCCCCATCGAGCCCCACTTGGGGCACCGTTTCTCCACGAGAAAACTCATTGATCCGAGCCTGCGCAAGGCCCATCGGCGACCTCTCCCGGTGCCACAGGCCCCGCCATTTTCCACTGAAGACACGAGTGTATAAACGTAAGGTTTATCCCCGCCGACGGCACAGCGTGAGTCGATGAGCGCGAAGATCCGCCGTCGGCTGACGGAGTGGGGGAACGGTTACGGGATCCGTCTCACGAAGGCGGAGGCGAAGAAGCTGGGCCTGAGGGCGGGCGACACAGTGGACGTGGAGCTGCGTGGCTCACCCGCTCCCAACGATGTGGCGCGCCTGCCTGCCCTCCATCTGGGCGGCACGTATGATATCGACGAGATCGTCGAGGAAGAAGCGGATGCCGGTCGTTGATTCGAGCGTTCTCGTCCCCGCGTTCGACGCGGATCATCCTCGCCACGCCGAAGCGCGGGGGAAGCTCGGGACAACGAGCCTGCTGCACGTGAGCGGCGGCGTCTTGGCGGAAGTGACCACAGTGCTTCGGCGACGCGCGAACGACATCGGATCGGACGGCTCGAAGGTCGCGCGCGAAGCTCTCGTCCGGCTCGAAGAGCTCGCCGGATTCCGTCACGCGACTTCCTATGATCCCGACGAGGTCTCGCGCGTGTACCAAGCGCACGCGGCGCTCAGCTACGTCGACGCGATGGGAATCGTGATCGCCATCCGTCTCGACGACGAGCTCCTCACGTTCGACGATGCTCAATCGAAAGCACTCAAGAAGGAACGGAGGAAGAGCGCTTGACCAGCGCCCGTGACCGGGCCGTACTCCGCCTCCCGAGGGGGGACCTGCCGCGGCGGGCCCCACGACCACTCTTCGAGCGCGCAAGAACGCTTATGCGCCCGCCTACTCAGTCCGACGTCCGTGCGAGAGGGAGGGCAACGCTCATTCTCCTTCCCCGCTACGGCGCGCATGCGGACCGCCTGGGCCCTCGCTTTCCTGTTGTTCGCGGGCTGCGCCTCCCACGGCCCTGCCGCGCCCACTGCCCCCAGCACCGCTTCGCCAGCCGTCCGATTGCTGCAAGCCTCCGATACGTGTGTCACCACCTGCTACGAAGTGACGGTTGCCGTTGACGGGCAGGGCCGCGTCGCCGTCGTCCCGGGATTCGTGCCCGAGCTTCTCGTCTCGGACGACGGATACGGCCCTTTCGCTGCCCGCCCGAAACCCCCGCCGCCAGTGGATCCGTCGAGTGAGGGACGCGACAATCTTGTCCAGGCGGGACCCGATGGACGTCTCTACTTCTCGACGCTCGTGACGTTCCCCCTGCCGATCGGCCTCGTGGGGACGTCCACCCCAATCCCCACCGGCATCCAGGTCGCCGCCACGTCGGACGGTGGTCGCACCTGGGACTCGAACGTCGAGGTCACGCCCGCCGGCGGCAACGCCATGGTCGCGCCGGATCGGCAATGGCTTGGCTTTGGCGACAACGGGACCGTCTACCTGTCGACCAACTTGGCGACGGGCATTCACGTCGCCAGGTCGAGTGACGGAGGCCGGACGTTCTCGCCCTTGGTGCGGGCTTCCCGTCAATTCGGTTCGGCGGGTGCGCCCGTCGTGAACGGCCACGAGGTGGCTGTGCCCCTGGGCAGTCCCGCGCCCCAGGGCGGTGGGCACGTACGTCTCGCGATGAGCCATGACGACGGCCGCAGCTTTACCGAGGTCACCGTTGCACCGGAGGATACCTCCTCGCCGTCGCCCGGTTGGTTCGCCGTCGCAGCGTGGGGACGAGCCGGGCTCGCGGTCGCGTGGATGGACGACGACAAGGTCTACGTCGCGCGCAGCTTCGACGGCGGCGCCACATGGAGTCGCGTCCTCGGGTTCGGCCATGGCGGCCACACGAGCCCCTGGGTGGGTATGTGGGGAGACACCATCATCTTGGCGTGGATCGACTCGTCCGGGTCGGACTCGGAACTGCATGTGGTGTCTCTCGCCGAGGGCGCCTGGGCGGGCGCGGACGTGCACCCCATCGCCGTGGCGGAGTTCGCGGGCGGCGCCAACACCGACTTCGTCAGCGGATCCGTGGCGCCGGACGGGACCTTGTGGATCGCATATTCCTCGCAGGGCAAGCCGATGGTGGCTGGGTGCCGCGAGGACTGCTGGATGAGATCGGACGCTGATGCCCTGCGCCGGCCGACCGGGGTTCCGCGAAGAGGCCCGCGTCCGGCTCCTGTCTTCGATCTCGACGGATCTCGACGCGGAGCATGTCCTCAACGTGATCTACCAGGTGGCGAGGAACATGAGGGACACGGGCGTCTCCGGATCGTAGCGGACGGCGCAGGTCATCGCCAACCTCGTGAAGTCGGGGCACGTGGGCCGCAAGAGCGGCAAGGGGTGCTACGACTACCGCAACGAAGAATGACTTGGTCACGCCGTCAGCGTCGCGAACCAGTTGTCGGGAAGCCAGCCCGCGCTCGCGCTCATCCGTTCCGCGCGCAGCGTCACGTCCGCCCACCCCGCGAGCCGGCAATCCGCGACGAGCTCGACGGGCGTGTAGAAATGATAGTAGCGGGAGACGTCGCCCCACGGCACGTCCGCGTCGGCGACGTTCCACCCGCGAAGCCCCTGCTCGCGGAAGCGCGACCACACCGTCACGAGCGCGCGGCCTCCGGGGCGCATCACGCGCCGCAGCTCGGTGAGCGCGCCGATGCGGCCCGCGCGCGTGGGGATGTTGTGGAGGCCCGCGACGAAGAGCGCGCCGTCGAAGCTACGCGATGCGAAGGGGAGCTCGCGCGCGTCGGCCTGGGCCACGGCGAGCCCGCGCTCGTGCGCGAAGGAGAGCATCGAGCGCGAGAAGTCGGCCGCGACCACCTGCGCGCCGTTCTTGAGGGCGAGGACGCCGTGGCGGCCGTTGCCCGCGGCGAGGTCGAGGACGCGCGCGCCGCCGCGGAAGGACTCCGCGAACTGCGCGACCGCGGGCCAGGCCTTGCGGCGCGCCTTGTCCCACGTGCCGGCGAGCTGCTCCCATTCCGCCCGGGTGTCGCGCATCGACGAGGGAAGCCGCGCGCGATGCTTGAGGGCAGCGGCCTGGCGGTCACGCTCGAGGATCGCGGAGTGGCGCCCGACGTGCTGCGCGCGTCCGTGCGCGAGGCGAGCCGAGGAGCGCAAGATGGAGAAGCTCTTCGAGATCCGCGAGACGACGCTCGGTTTGGACGCCTCGATCCGCGTGCCTACCGGGCAGGAGCGCACATCCTCGCGGAGGTGTACGCGAACGACACGATCGAGGTCTGGGCCCTCGACCACGAGCGGGCCTTCGATCGACGTGCAGTATAAGTGCGGTCGTGATAGCCCTTTTACCGGAAGGACGAGCATCGCCGCTCCATCATGAACGTGAAGATCATCGGCGCGCCGATGGACCTCGGCGCCTCGCGCCGCGGCACCGACATGGGCCCGTCCGCGATGCGCGTGGCGCGCCTTGGCCCGCGCCTCGAGAAGCTCGGGCACCACGTGGAGGACCTGGGCAACATCTACTCGCCCACCGTCGAGACGAAGACGGCGAAGCACACGAGCCTCCTCTACGCCGAGGAGATCATCCGCGTCTGCGAGACGCTCGCGCGCAAGGTGGAGAAGATCGTCCAGGCCGGCGATTTTCCGCTTGTGATGGGTGGCGACCACTCCATCGCCATGGGGACGGTGGGCGGGATCGCGCGCGGGAACCAGGGCAAGACGGGCGTCATCTGGGTCGACGCGCACTCCGATTTCAACACGACGGACAGCTCGCCCACGGGGAACATCCACGGGATGCCGCTCGCGTCGCTCTGCGGCATCGGCGACCCGAAGCTCACGAACATCGGCGAGGTGAACCCGAAGGTCAACCCGCAGAACGTCGTCATCGTCGGGCTGCGCGACGTGGACCCCGAGGAGGCGCAGCTCCTGAAGAAGGCGGGCGTCACGACGTTCACCATGCGCGAGATCGACGAGCGCGGCATGCGGCGCGTCATGGAGGACGCGCTCGACATCGCGTGCAACGGCGTCTCGCACCTCCACGTCTCTTTCGACGCGGACTCGATGGACCCCGATGAGGCGCCTGGCGTCGGCACGCCCGTGCCCGGCGGGCTCACCTACCGCGAGGCGCACTTGGCGATGGAGATGCTCGCCGAGATCCCGTTCTTCAAGTCGTTGGAGATCGTCGAGCTGAATCCGTTGATGGACGAACGCAACGTGACGGGGGAGCTCATGGTCGGACTTGCGTGTTCTGCGCTGGGCAAGCGCATCCTTTGATCGCGTCGAGCGTGGCCTAGAGCCGCTCTGAGCGGCGACGGCGAGAGAGCACGACGAGCGCGACGGCAAGCAGAGCCAGCGGCGCCTCGAAGCCGGGCAGCCCCTTCTTGCCGGCGGTCGCCTCGTAGGCCTGCTCGCGCACGATGGGCGCGAACGTCGAGCCGACGATGCGCACCTCCGCGCTCACCGTATGGTTGCCTTCGGGCAGATCGGCGTCGGGGAGCGTGGCCGAGACGGTGGCGGCGCCGCGGATGCCTTGCAGCAGCACTTCACCCTTCTCGATCGGCTCGCCGTCCACCTTGAAGGTCACCGAGATGAGGCCGACGCTCTGGACGTTCTGGTTGCGGATCGAGGCGGAGAGGATGCCCTTCACGCCGCCGGGGACGGGCGACGTCGTGACGTCGAGCGACGCGAGCGCGAGGCGCGCGGTCGTGTTGCGCGTGCCGTTCGTCGTGGGCGGCTTCGTCGTGTTCACGGGCGGCTTCGTCGTGTTGACGGGCGGCGTGACCACGGGCGGCGGCTCGGTCTGCTCGGGTGGCTTGCTCGGGCGCGTCGCGACGAGGAAAGGAAGCTCGAGGAGGTTGTTCTCCTCGTCGAGCTCGTGCACGTCGTCCAACGGGTCGACGAGCGCGACGAGGTGGAAGAGGCCCCCCTCCGTCGCGACCCACGGCACGTAGGCGGCGTGGCGCGCGTCGGGGGGAAGCGAGGGCACGCTCGCGCGGCCGAGCGGCTTTCCGTCGAGGCTGAAGTTGATCGTGGTGTCTCGCGAGCGGTTCGTGCCCACGTTGTGCACGAGCGCGCCCACCGACACGGCTTCGCCCGGGCGGGGATCGTCGGGCATGGCGAAGACGCGCTCGACGACGAGGTCCGGGTCGTCCGCGACGACGAGGGGACGTTCGATCGCGAATGTGAGGAGCCATTCGTTGTTGCTTTCGTTCCTCTCGTTGGCGAGCGCGAGCGGGTCGGCGACGATGCGGATGTTGCGGTGGTCGCCGGCGCGCAGCAGGAGGTCGAACTCGACGGTGTTCGTCATGTTCGGGTACAGGACGGCGAGCGAGGAGCCCTTCGCGACGACGCCTCCGGTCTCGTTCACGGCGTAGACGAGGTTGCCGTTCACGAGCTGGTCGCCCACGTTCTGGACGGTGACGCGCGTGTGGATCGGGCGGAACTCCGCGAACGCGCCCGTCGTCGTGACGTTCGTGATCACGAAGTCGGGCGAGGGGTGCTCGAGCACCGTGTACTCGGCGAAGAGCTCGTTGTTGAGCTCGTTGAGCTCCGTGTTGTTGCCCAGCGGATCGACCACGGCGCGCGCGATGAACGTGCCCACGGGACGGAATTCGGGGCGCGTCGCGTACGCGAGCTCCTGGCTCTGGCCTGGGCGCAGCGCGGGCAAGAGGAACGTCGCGAGGAAGCCGTTGTCGTCCGTGAGGTTCACTGTCGTCGGGATGGAGCCGGCATTCCCGATGTTCGTGACGTTCACGTAGAAGATCTGGTTCTGCCTGGGCGCGCCCTCGCGAGGGAGGATGGTGAAGTTGCTCATGCGCAGGTCGACCTGCGGCGTCGCGGCGACGGTGAAGACGACGGTGCGCGCGTTGTTGCGCTCCTCCGATTCGATGACCTCGTCGTTCGAGTCGATCGTGACGGTGAGCGTGTGCCGGCCCTTCACGAGCTGGATGCCGTCCCAGCAGAACGGCTCGCTGTTGCCCTGGCCCGTCTGGTAGACCTCGGTCGCCTGCAGCTCGCCGGTCGCGATGCCGTCGATGTCGAGGCGCACGTGGAAGGATGTCGCGGTCGGCGACTTGCCGACGTTGATGAAGTCCGTGCAGGCGCGGATCGGGAAGCGCTCGTCGCGCGTCTGCGCGTGCGGATTGCTCGGGATGAGGTCGGGGAAGCATTGGCCGACCGGCTGCGTGCAGTCGAACTGCTCGGTCTGGTCGCCGGTGTTGCCGACCGGAGTGTCCTCGTCGGGCGGCGTGGGCGCCGAGGGCGTCTGCGCGAGCGCGACGGGGAGCAGCATGAGGGCGACGAGCGCCACTGCCGCTGCTCTCGGGACCGGGGGCGACACCACGCCGAGCCTCGCCCGAGCCCTCTTTAAGCATTGTTGTGAATCGTTGGAGGGCCGACCCGTAACCATCTGGTTACGCGAAGGCGTTTCCCAGGCCTCGTTCCCGCCGCGCGCACACCGGAGCGCTTAACACGCCCAGGGGCCGAAGCGAGGGCGGGATGCCCATGGTCCACGACGCCGAACGCGAACATCTGCTCCATCTCTGCCGATCCGTCATGCCCGGCGTCGCCGGCGTCGTCCTCGCGACCCTCTCCGGCGGCGTGGTCGCGCACGAGTCCGCGCGCGTCCGCGACCCCTGGGCGCTCGCGCTCGAAGCGGCCGCGCACGCCGATCCCGCCGCGCAGACGAGCGCGCTCGTCCCGCGCGAGGACGGGCTCTACCTGGTCGTCTTCGTCCCCGCGCCGCTCGTCCACCAGTTCGCTTCAAGTGACGCGCCCGCCCTGACCGCGTGATGCGGGTCGTGACGGGTCGAAACCCGGTCGTCGAGGCGCTGAAGGCCAAACGCGTCCAGCGGCTCTTCGTGAGCGACGCGGTCGAGCACGACAAGGCGCTGCGCGCGCTCCTCGACCACGCGAAGGCCGTGCGCGTGCCGCCCGAGACCGTGCCCGCCGCCACCATCGAGCGCTACGCGCGAGGCACCGTCCACCAGGGCGTCGTGGCCCTCTGCGAAGAGCGCGACTACTTCACGCTCGACGAGGTCCTCGCGATCGCGCGCGAGCGACAGGAGGACCCGTTCCTGATCCTCCTCGACGGCGTCGAGGATCCCCACAACCTGGGCGCGATCCTGCGCGTCGCCGACGGCGCGGGCGCCCACGGCGTCGTCATCCCCGGACGCGGCGCGACCGGCCTCACGCCCACGGTGTTCAAGTCGAGCGCGGGAGCCGCGGAGCACGTGCCTGTGGCACAGGTGGGCAGCATCATGGACGCGGTGCTGGCGCTCAAGCGCGCCGAGGTCTGGGTGGGCATGGCCGAGGCGGACGCCGGGAAAGCCTACTACGAGGAGAACATGACGGGGCCTCTGGCGCTCGTCATGGGATCCGAAGGGTACGGCGTCTCGAAGCCGATCGTCAAGCACTGCGACTTCGCGGTGAAGATCCCCCTCAAGGGCGCCGTGACCTCGCTCAACGTCTCCGTCGCGACCGCGATCCTCTGCTACGAGCGCGTGCGCCAGCTCGCCCAGGGGCGGCCGCGGGGCCGCAAAGGGGCGTAGCTCCCGCGGAAGCGGAAGCGGGAGGCGCAGGATGAGGCGCACGTCGCCGCCCGACACCTCCGTCTCCATCCTACCGCCTCCCCCTCCGCTTCCACTTCCTCGGCGCTAGCCCGGACCGAGCATCCAAATACCTCCTGGCGCAGACCTCCTGTCTGGTGTTGGGCATGTTCCGTCGGCAGGCGGCCGCGACCGCGCGTGGGCAGGAAGAAACCATTTCCGAGGACCTCCTCGCGAACATCCCGGTCGTGGGCGCGCAGGCCGACGCGGTGTTCGAGACGCTGGACGAGGAGGTCATCGTCATGCCTCCCCCCGCCTCCTCGCCGCACGCTCGCGACCCCACTCCCGAGAGCGCGCCCGCGTCTGACGCCGTGACGAGCCCGCTCGCCCAGCAGCTGCGCTACGAGCTGGGCGAAGCCTTCGCGCGCGAGCTCGACCGCGCGGAGCAGTCGCTCCACGCGGCGCTCACCGACATGGAGGCGCGCCTCGCGGCTGCCGAAACCGCGCTCGCGCAGGCCAAGGGCGCGGCCGACAAGGAGCGCGCCGCCCGCCTCGAAGCCGAGGCGCGCCTCAAGGCCTTCAAAGAGCTAGCGCTCCGGTGACGTTGGCCCCTCGCCCGTACCCCTCCCGGTTGATGCCCTTCGCCGGCGCACGCTTCGAGGATGAGCCAGATCGTCGAGGCACGGACCGCACCGGGCATCGAGGACGCGAGCGACATCCCGGACGACGTCTTCGCGACGTTGCCCGACCACGCGCTCGACATCCGACCGATCCACCACGCCCCACAAGATGCACGCGACGTGCTCGCGACGCTCCCCGAGCTCCCTTCGCTCGATGGGCTTACGACGCGCCTCACCGCGCTGCAGGCCGCCCTCGACGCGGCGCGAGACGAGGCCGGGTCGCTCAAGCGCGAGATGCGCGAGAAGGCCGACGCGCTGCGCGCGATCGCAGCTGCGCTCGAGGCCATGTAGGCCTCGAGCTTGCCGGGCCCGGGCGCGCGCGAGGGCTCGGGGCCGGCTCGGAAGCCAGACCGGCTCCAGGATGGACGTGGGCTTCATCCGCCCGCCCATCACTCGCTCACGCATGATCCTCTCCGACGCGGACATCCTCGCGCGTCTCAAGACGGGCGACCTCGTCGTGGACCCGCTCGACGATCCCGACGTGCAGGTCCAGCCCGCGTCCATCGACCTGCGGCTTGGCAACGAGTTCCTCGTCTTCCGCCACCCGCACATCCCGTACGTCGACCCGCGCTCGGGCAACGTCGCCGACTACACGGAGAAGATCGCGATCGCGGATGGCGCCGCATTCATCCTGCACCCAGGCGAGTTCGTGCTCGGCACGACCTACGAGCGCGTGCGCATCCCGCACGATCTCGTCGCGAAGGTCGAAGGACGCTCGTCGCTGGGCCGCCTCGCCGTCGTCGTGCACGCGACCGCAGGCTTCGTCGACCCCGGCTTCGAAGGGCACATCACGCTCGAGCTCTCGAACCTCGGGCGCGTGCCGGTCGCCCTCCATCCCAAGATGCGCGTCTCCCAGATCGCCATCCACCAGATGACCGGCCCCGCCGCGCGCCCCTACGGGCACCCCACGCGGGGCTCGAAGTACCAGGGGCAACGAGGGCCCACCGCGAGCCGGATCGGGAGCGACCGTTGATCTCCGGGCTGGGGCCTGGACTCGGCTCGGGGCGCGCGCGGGCGGGGGCGCGGGGGGGCGCGGGCGCCCGACCGCACCCTCCCTCGCCCACACGCGCGCCCGCCCCCAGCCCCCGTCCGCGTCCGAGCCCATCATGAACCGCCCGGAAGGCCCATGCGGGAGCCCGCCTTCGCGTGCTCGTTGGCCGACAAGCTCCCGCTCTGGCGCAACATCCGCTGGTTCCAGCTCGTCTTCGGCGCCTTCGCGGCCGTCGTGGTCATGCAGCTCGTGGACCACTTCGCCGGCCGCGCGCCGCTCTCGCAGGGCGGGCTCATCGGGCGGGTCCTGACGCTCGCGCTCTCCCTCGTCGTCTTCCTCGTCTATCTCCAGAACGTGCACCGATTCGGCCTCGTGCCGGACTACTCGAAGAAGTGCCGCTTCTGCAACGGGCCCGTGAACCGCTACAGCGAGTTCTGCGAGCACTGTGGGGCGGACCTCATCGCGGAGGAGCTGCTCACGCCCTGCCCGAAGTGCGGCGTCGACGTCTACGAGGGCACCAAGTATTGTCCCGAGTGCGGCGCGTTGGTCGCGAAGCCCGCCAAGAAGGCCAAGGGCGCCAAGGGGCACAAGAAGCGGCGCGAGGAGGAAGCGGCGCGCGAGCCCGGGTGGAGCACCCCCATCGACGCCACGACCGGCTTGCCGCCGCCCGAGGAAGAGCGTTAGCTTTCCTGGCGGCCAGGGTTCGGATCGCGCGTCAGGAGGAGGGCCGCGTCCAGCGCCGCGCGCGTCGCCGCGACGGCGGCGGAGGCCGCTTCGAGCGACACGAGGGCGGCGTGCACCGCGCGGTCGATGTCGTCGAACCCCTCGCGCTCCATGGAGAACAGGGCGTCCGCCGCGCGCACGGAGGCCTCGCTCGCCGCGAAGCAGGCATCGGCCGCGGGGCCGTGGTCCGCGAACACGCGGGCGAGAGCCGCGGCCTCGGACGCGAGGTGCGTCGCTGCGCGAGCGACGTCCTTCGCGCGTGTCGCCGCCTCGTGCCCCCGGTCCATCGCGCGGTACCTGCCCCGGCGCGTGATAATCCTATCTATGGCCCGCCCCGCATGAGGGCGCGTTGCAGGCGCACGCGCGCGGCGTCGAGCTGACGCTCCGCCGCATCCAGCGCGCTGCGGACCGCCTCGATCTGCGTCGTGTGCGGCCCGCTCCACGCGGCGCGCGCGGCGCGGAGGGCCTCCAGCGCGGCGTCGAGCTCGCGGCGCGCCTGGAGGATCTCCTCCTCCCTCGTGGGCGCGTCCTCTTCCCCGGCCAGGAGGGCGAGCAATCCACGCAAGCTCATCGGGATGCCTCGATACGACAGGGAATCTCTCCACCGTCATCAATGATATGATGGGAGGGGAGCTGGCGCCGGCCGCAGCTCGCCTCAGGCGCGCAGCGCGTCCTGCACGCGCGCGAGCGCCTCGCGCGCGGCGTCGAGACGGCGCTCGGCGTCCGCGAGCAGGTTCGCGAGCTCGCTTCCGTCGCCCCCCTCGCGCAACCATTCCTCATAGGCGGCCGTGAATTCGACGAGCGCGCGTTCGAGCTGTTCGAGCGCCGCGATGAGCTCGCCGGGCGTGGCCACGAACACGCATGCGCACGGCAAAGCGATGAAGTCCGCTCGGACGGGCGGAACCGCTTCGTTCCGGTCCGCCCTTCCCCAACGTCCTTAAGCGGGCTTCCGCATGGAGCAGAGTGTGACCGCGCCGCGCCGAGAGCCCAACCTCGGCTCGTTCTCCACGAGAGAAGCCGAGACGCAGGTCGCGGTCCGCGCGGTCTCCGACGGCCCTCCGGCGCGCACCGTGAGCGAGCTGATCCTGCACGTGAACGGCCTCATGGCGGGCGACCCCTCGCTCGCCACAGCCTGGGTCCGGGGCGAGATCTCAGGTTTCAAGCCCGCGAGCTCGGGCCACTGGTACTTCGACCTCAAGGACGACCGCGGCGTGCTCGCGGCCGCGATGTTCCGGGGGTCGAACGCGCGGGTGAAGTTCCAGCCGCAGGACGGCATGGAGGTGCTCGCCCGCGGCAAGGTCCAGGTGTACGGCGACCGGAGCAAGCTTCAGATCGTCGTCGACGAGCTGCGTCCGGTGGGCGCGGGTGAGCTCGCCCTGCGCTTCGAGGAGCTCAAGCGAAAGCTCGCAGCCGACGGCCTCTTCGCGCAAGCGCGCAAGCGGCCGATCCCGCCCTTCCCGCGCGCGGTCGGCATCGTCACGAGCCTGCAGGCCGCCGCGCTGCGCGACATGGTGCGCGTCGCGACCGCGCGCCATCCGGGCGTCCGCCTCGTCGTCGTTCCCGCGCGCGTGCAAGGGGACGGCGCAGCGGCCGAGGTCGCGGCGGGGATCGCGCGCCTCAACGCGCAGGCGCAGGTCGACGTGATCATCGTCGGGCGCGGTGGCGGCAGCGTCGAGGACCTGTGGGCCTTCAACGAGGAGGCCGTCGTGCGCGCGGTCGCCGGCTCCGCGATCCCTGTCGTCTCCGCCGTGGGCCACGAGACCGACTTCACCCTCTGCGACCTTGCCGCGGACCTGCGCGCCGCGACGCCCTCGAACGCGTGCGAGCTCGTCGTCCCCGACGCGGCGGAGCTCCAAGCCAAGCTGTACCTGGGCCAGGCGCGCATGGCGGCGGCGCTGGAGCGCCTCGTCCCGGAGCTGCGCCAGAGGCTCGACGAGCTGGAGCGCCGATCGGTCGACGGCGTGCTGCGGACGCTCGCGAAGGAGCGCGAGCTCCTCGCGGCGCACGCGGCGCGCCTGGACGCGCTCTCGCCGCTCGCGACGCTCGATCGCGGCTACGCCGTCGTGCGCAAGGGCGAGCACACGCTGCGCTCGGCGAAGGCGCTGCGCGAAGGCGACGAGCTCACGCTCACGATGATGGATGGCGACGTGGACGCCAAAGTGACGGGCACGAGAACGAAGCCAGGTGCGCGACATGACTGAGACGAAGTTCCAGGAAGAGCTGCAGAAGCTGGAGAAGGGCATCCGCGAGCTGGAGAGCGGCCGCCTCGACCTCGACGAGGCGTTGAAGCGCTTCGAGGAGGGCGTCGCCCTCACGCGACGCCTGCGCGCGAAGCTCGACGAGGCCGAAGGGCGCGTCGAGCAGCTCCTCGCCGACGGCAGCACGCAGCCGCTCGACGTGGCGTGAGCGGAAGCATCCACGAAGGAACCATCCGTGCGCAGCACGATGCGCGCACCATGGCCACCCCGGCCTCCCTCGCATCCAACGTGAAGCACAGCCAAGAGGCGCCCGGCTTCGGCGCCTCGGGCGGCGGAGCGCTCGCCCTGATCCTCCTGCTCTTCGTCGTCGCCGCCGCGACCGTCTTCCTCGGCTTCGCGTTCCCGCTTCTCCTTCCCGCAGGCATCCTCCTCGGGATCCTCGGCTTCGTGCTGCTCCGCGGCTTCTTCGTCATCGAACCCAACGAAAGCGAGGTGATCGTCCTCTTCGGCAAGTACCGCGGCACCGTCCGCGAGCAAGGCTGGTACTGGACGAACCCGCTCACGAACCGCAGGAAGCTGAGCCTGCGCGTCCACAACTTCAACACGCCCCAGCTCAAGGTGAACGACCACGACGGCAACCCGATCGAGATCGGCGCGGTCGTCGCGTGGCGCGTCGTCGACACGGCGCGCGCCTCCTTCGACGTGGAGAACTACGGCGCGTTCGTGCAGGTGCAGAGCGAGACGGCGGTGCGCCACATCGCGACGAGCTACCCGTACGACATCCCGGAGCGCGCCGAGGGGCCGACCCTGCGTGGCTCGACCGACCAGGTCGCGCGCGAGCTGCAGGCGGAGCTCCAGGCGCGCCTCGCGCTCGCCGGCATCGAGGTGCTCGACGCGCGCATCACGCACCTCGCGTACAGCCCGGAGATCGCGGGCGCGATGCTGCAGCGCCAGCAGGCGAGCGCGATCCTCGCCGCGCGCCGCATCATCGTGCAGGGCGCTGTCGGCATGGTCGAGGACGTGATCCTGAGCCTCGAGGAGAAGCGCGTGCTGCGCGAGATGAGCCCGAGCGACCGCGCGCGCATGGCGAGCGCGCTCCTCGTCGTGCTGACGAGCGATCGCGGCGCGCAGCCGGTCGTGGCGACGACCAGCTGATGCGGGCGACGAACGTCGCGTCCCCAATCTTTAAGGCGCGGCCCCCCTCGTGAGGCGCATGCCGCTCCCTCTGCTGCCTGCGCAGCCGACCATCCGGTCGGCCGGGCCGGCGCGCACGGGGCAGCGGATCGTGCTCTTCGACGGGTATGTGGACGAGCCCGCCAACTTCGGCGTGCCGCCGTACCTGAGCCCGCACGCGCGCTATCTCGCCGGCGCCGCGCGCGCGGCGGACCCCGCCAGCGTCGTCTCCTACCTCACGGTCGACGAGTGGCGCGCGGGACGCAAGCGCGAGCTCCTGACCGAGGCGGACATCCTCGTCGTGATCGCCGGCGCGCTCGTGCCGGGCAAGTACCTGCGCGGCACGCCCGTCTCGTTCCGCGAGGCGCAGCAGGTCGTCGCATCGGCGCGCAAGGCCGAGTCGATGATCGCCGGCAGCACGGCGCTCTACGGGTTCGGGCGCGGGGGCGGCCTCGAGCCCGCCGGAAAGGCGGACCTCGACCGGGTGTTCACGTATCGCGCTCGGCTCCACGCCGACGCGATGCTGCATGATATCCTTCGCGGGGCCGTCACGGATCGCTCCGTCGGCGGGAACCGCAAGCGCACCTTCGACGAGTGGCGCGATTGGTCCGCGCGCGGCTCGTTCATCGTGCGCGACCATCCGGACCACCCGCAGCCCCTGACGGCGGAGATCGACACGTACCACGGCTGCGTGCGCTACGTGAACGGCGGCTGCGCCTTCTGCATGGAGCCCAAGGAAGGGAAGCCGCAGTTCCGCCCTGTCGACGACGTGCTCGCGGAGATCGCTGCACTCGCGCGAGAGGGCGTCCGCAACTTCCGCATCGGAGGCCAGGCGTGCTTCTACAGCTATCAGGCGAAGGGGCTTGGCGAGACGCCGACGCCCGAGCCGGACCCGCACGCGATCGAGAGCCTCCTCGTCGGGATCCATCGGGTCGTGCCCGAGCTCCACACGCTCCACCTCGACAACGTCGACCCGGCGGTCGTCGCCGCGAACCCGGAGGCCTCGCGCGAAGTCACGAAGCTCGTCGTCCGCCACATGACGGATGGGAACATCGCCGCGTTCGGGCTGGAGTCGGCGGATCCGGCCGTGAAGGCCGCGAACAACCTGAACGCGGACGCGGACACGGTCTTCGCGGCCGCGGAGATCCTGAACCAGTACGGGAGATCGCGCGGCCCGAACGGCTTCCCCGCGTTCCTTCCCGGACTCAACTTCATCGCAGGGCTCCCCGGCGAGACCGCCGAGACGTACGCGCACAACGAGCGGTTCCTGCGCGAATACCTCGCGCGAGGCCTCTGGGCGCGCCGCATCAATATCCGCAAGGTCGTCATGAACGGCGAAGAGGCGAGGCACGTCGATCCGAAGCGCTTCCAGGCGTTCAAGGAGGTCGTCCGCCACTCCATCGACCAGCCGCTCCTCAAGGCGATGTTCCCGCCGGGTACCGTGCTCAAGCGCGTGTACACGGAGCAGCGCGACGGCAAGACGACGTTCGGCCGCCCGATCGGCACGTACGCGATGCTCGTCGGCATCCCGTACGAGGTCCCTCTCGACCGCTGGGTCGACGTCGCCATCACCGACCACGGCTTCCGCTCGCTCACCGGCGTCGTGGTCCCCTTCGACATCAACCAGGCCAATCTGAAAGCGCTCGAAGCGCTCCCCGGGGTGGGCAAGAAACGTGCTGTGCGCCTCAAGGTCAAGCAACCCTACCGCGACATGGGCCAGCTCGAAGCGGCGCTCGACGACCCCGCCGTGGCGAAGCAGCTCGCGCCCTTGCTATCGTTCCGCTGAAGCGCCCACGACGCGTGCCGGAACGCCGAAAGAGTTCCCACACCCTCCGGCATTTCGGAGCCGTTTCGGCGTTTCGGCGCTGGTCTTTTTGGCGGACGCGGCTACGCGGTCGCATTGCCTGCGGCGGAGAAGCTCGCCGCGAGCGTGTACGTGTCCTGCGCCACGGCCCACGCGACGACGACGAGCTCGTAGTCTCCGGGCTCGAGCTCCAGCGTGAACGCCTCGGACGTGCCCGGTCCAGGGGGGCTCGCGCCTTCCGTGGTGGTGATCGCCGCGCCGTCCTGGAAGACGTGCAGGTCGAAGTCGGTCGCCGGCACCGTCCACGAGACCGACGCGTCGAGGGTCGCGGTGCCATTCAGCGTGAACGGATACGGGAAGCACTGGCTGGACGGCGTCGAGCACGGCGCCTGCCCGGGCACGAACGACGCAGGGTCGGCGCTCCCCGAGACCTGCTTCGAGTCCTCGATCGGCGGCGGAAGCGTCGCCGCGACGCCCGGAGTGGGCGCCGTGCCGTTCGTGGCCGGGGGGTCGCCCGCGTCTGGCGTGGAACAGCCCGCGAGGGCGAGGGCAAGAAGAAGCGCGAGGGGGCGCAGATGCATCGGCGCCCCCAGGCCGCGGAGGATGGAAAAACCTAGTTCCGGACTGGGCGACCGCTCGGTTGATGCATCGCCGCGACGCGTCGCGCGTGTGGCGCTGGGAAGGCTCGAGTACCTCTACGTCGGGAGCAAGGACGTCGTCGCCGATCTCGCATACTACTGCGACGTCCTCGGCGCGGAGCGCGTCTGGGACTTCTCCGAGTTCGGCACGCGCGTCGCGGGCGTCCGGCTCTTCGCGAAGGGCCCCATGGTCATCCTCGCCGGCCATCGGCGCGCCCCGTCGATGCTTCCCGTGTTCGCGGTGGAGGACCTCGATGCGACCGAGAAGGAGCTGCGCCGCCGCGGATGGGTGCCGGAAGGGGCGCGCTTTGGCATCCCGGACGGGGATTGTTATCTGTTCCGCGACCCGTCGGGGAACGAGTTCGCGATCTACGAGGACTCGCGGCCTCATGCTCTCGAACGCTGAATCGCCAAGGGCGCCAAGAAGGCCAAGGGCGCCAAGTGAACATCGTTGTCGCGCTTGGCGCCCTTGGCCCGCCTTGGCGCCCTTGGCGACTAGATCTCGACTTGCGAGCCCACTTCGATCACGCGGTCGGGCGGGATGCGGAAGTACTCCGTCGCCTGCTGGGCGTTCCTCGACATGAACGAAAAGAGGCGCTCGCGCCAGCGCGCCATGCCCGGCCGGTCGGTGCTGATGAGACGCTCGCGGCCGAGGAAGAACGTCGTGTCGTGGAGCGGGAAGTCCACGTTCTTCTCGCGCATCAGGCGCAGCACCTCGAGCGCGTCCGGCTCGTCCATGAAACCGTAGCGCGCGACGACGCGGTAGAATCCGTTGCCGTACGACTGCAGCGCCATCCGCTCGCCGCGCGCGACGTGCGGGATGTCCTCCGTCACGATGGAGAGCAGGGCGACGCGCATGTGGAGCACGCGGTTGTGCTGCAGGTTCTTCACGAGCGCAGGGGGCGCGACGGTCGGGTTCCCCGTCATGTAGACGGCATGGCCGCGCACGCGCGTCGTGTGGCTCTTTTCGATATCGGCCATGAACTTGTCGATCGGGATGCTCGTCTCGCGCAGACGCCCACGGAGCACTTCGCGGCCCTGGCGCCACGTCGTCATCAGGAGGAACACGGCCGCCGCCACCGTGAGCGGGAACCAACCACCTTGCAGGATCTTCAGCGTGTTCGCGCCGAGGAAGGAGAGCTCGACCACGAGGAAGAGCGCGACGAGCGCGCGCAGCCCCCACTTGTTCCACCCCCAGTGCTCCCGCGCGACGACGTAGAAGAGGATCGACGTGATGACCATGTCCGTCGCGACGGCGACGCCGTACGCGCCCGCGAGCGCGCTCGAGCTGCGGAAGGCGAGCACGAGGCCGACGGTCGAGATCATGAGGAGCCAGTTCACCGGCGGGACGTAGATCTGGCCCATCTCGTGCTCGCTCGTATGGCGGATCTCCACGCGCGGGCTGTACCCGAGCTGCACCGCCTGCGCGGTGAGGGAGAAGGCGCCGGAGATGATCGCCTGCGACGCGATGATGGCCGCGCTCGTGGCGAGGATCACGAGCGGAATGAGGGCCCACGAGGGGGCGAGCGCGAAGAAGGGGTTCGTCGCGGACGCGGGCGAGACGAGCAGGAGCGCGCCTTGCCCGAAGTAGTTGAGGACGAGCGCCGGCAGCGCGACCGCGAACCAGGTGAAGCGGATGGGGCCCTTCCCGAAGTGGCCCATGTCGGCGTAGAGCGCCTCTGCGCCGGTGACGGCGAGGAAGACCGCGCCTAGCACGAGGAAGCCTCCGATGCCGTGGCGCCCGAAGAACGCGATCGCGTTCCGGGGGTCGATCGCGGCGAGGACCTGCGGAGCGAGCGCGATCCCGCGCACGCCGAGCACCGCGATCGTCAGGAACCAGAGGAGCATGATCGGACCGAAGAGCTTCCCGATCGCCGCCGTGCCACGGCGCTGCAGAAGAAAGAGACCGATGAGGACGGCGATCGCGAGCGGGATGACGAGGTGGCTGAGGCTGGGTACCGCCACGGGGAGGCCTTCGACCGCGGAGAGGACCGAGATGGCCGGCGTGATCATGCCGTCGCCGTACAGCAGCGCCGCGCCGAAGATCCCAAGCCCCACCAGGATCGCGCGGCTCCACGGCTTGCGCGCTTTTCCGCCGCCGCGCCCGCCGTGCTCCGGGTGGACGAGCGCCATGAGCGCGATGATGCCGCCCTCGCCCTCGTTGTCCGCGCGGAGGACGAAGGAGAGGTACTTGATCGACACGACGAGCACGAAGGCCCAGAAGATGAGCGAGAGGATGCCGAGCACGTTCTCGGGCGACGGCGTGATGGCGAACCGGCCCCCCGTCGCTTCGCCGTGGAACGCCTCGCGCATCGCATAGAGCGGGCTCGTGCCGATGTCGCCGAACACGACGCCCAGCGTCGTGAGCGACAGGACGAAGAAGTAGCCACGCCCCTTTTTCGGGGGCGTCTCGGGGTGCGTGGGGGCGATGCGAGGTCCCAGGCGCCAGCGGGGAGCCGGGCTTGTAAAGCTTCCTAGTCGACTCGGAAGCTTCATCACCCCAGCGCGGGCGTGTTCTCGCGTTGATCACGCTCATCGGGACGGGCCACGTCTTCGACATCGGCGCGCGCGTCCGCGACGAGATCCGCCGGAGGGCGCCGCAGGTGGTCGGCATCGAGCTGGACGCCCCGCGCTATCATGCGCTGCGCAACAAGAACAAGGACCGCACGGGCACGCCGATCGTGTACCGGATGCTCGCCGACTTCCAGACGCGCATCGCGAACGAGTACGGCGTGGAGGCGGGGGACGAGATGCTCGCCGCGAGCGACGAGGCGCGCGCGCTGGGGATCCCGCTCGCCCTCATCGACAAGGACGCGCAGCAGACGTTCCAGCGGCTCAAGTCGGAGATGCGCTTCGGGGAGAAGGCGCGCCTCGTCACGAGCGCGATCGTCGGCCTCGTCCCGCTCTTCCCCGGAAAGAGCATCGAGAAGCAGGTCGAGGAGATGCAAGACGACTACACGAGCTACTTCGTCGAGATGGGCAAGCGCTTCCCGACGTTGAAGCGCGTCCTCCTCGACGAGCGCAACGAGCACATGGCGAACGCGCTCGCGAAGCTGCGCGAGACCAACGAGCGCGTGGTCGCGGTGCTCGGCGACGGCCACGTGGACGGCATCCATGACCTCCTCGTCGCTCGTGGGCTCGCCGTGGAGACGGTGCGCCTGAAGGAGCTGCGCGCGAAGAGCCCGCCGCCCGTCGGGAACGCGAGCGCGACGCTCACGATGCAGATCGACGGGGCGAGCCCGCCGCCCCAGGACTAGAGCCGCTCGAGCGCCTCGCGCATCTCGCGCGCGCTCGCGAAGCGCGCGGCCGGCTCCGGGTCGAGCGCCCGCGCGAACCATGCGCGCAGGGAGGGGGGCGAGAGCGAGCGGTCGAACGGCCCCGCGCTCGCCGCGCGCAGCTGCACCTCGACGGCGCTTTCGCCGGGAGCGGGCGCGACGTACGGTGCCCCGGTGAGGGCCTCGAAGAGCGTCGCAGCCGTGCTGAAGAGGTCGCTGCGTGCCGTCACGGGGCGCCCTTTCGCCTGCTCGGGGCTCATGTATCGGAATGTGCCCACCGCAGCGCCCCTCAGGCCGCCCACCGTCGTCTCGAACCCTGGCACGCTCGCGATGCCGAAGTCCGCGAGCTTGGGCTCTCCCGCCTTCGTCAGCAGCACGTTCGACGGCTTCACGTCGCGGTGGACGACACCCGCCGCGTGCACGGCTTCCAAGCCGCGGAGGAGCCCATCCGCGAGGCGATGCCAGTCGTCCGACGGGAGCGGCCCCGCCGCAAGCGCATCCCGCAGCGAGCCGCGCTCCGCGTGCTCCATGACGATCACGGCCTCGCGGCCTGCGTCCGCGACGTCGTGGATCGTGATCACATTGGGATGGTGGATCGCCCCCGCTGCCCGCGCCTCCCGCAGGAGCGCGGCCAACCGCTCGGGGCTCGGGCCGTCGCCACGGATCGACTTCAGGACGACGTCCCGTCCGACGCGCTCGTCGCGGCAGAGCCGCGTCACGCCGGCGCCGCCTTCGCCCAGCACGCGCAGCGGCCGATAGCGCCCGAGGATGAGCTCGCTCCCCACGCCCGGCGGCGCTCGCGTGTCAAGGAGCGCCGCATGCTCGTCGTCGCTCACGCGGAGCGCAGCGCGCAGGTCCGCGAGGGCCGCGCTCGCCTCGTCCAGGGACCGTCCGGCGCGCAGCTCGCGATCGAGCGCGATCCCGTAGGCGCTGACGCGGCGCGTCGCCTCCTCCTGGTCGTCGCGCAGCGGGATCGCCTCCCGCGGGAGCGTCGCCCAGGCGGCGGTCGCGCCGGCGGCAAGCCCGACGACGATGCCGGAGGCGAGGCTCAGCGCGCCCTGCCCGAACGCGGCGAGGACGAGGGAGAGCGCGACCATCGTCACGGCGCCGCCGGCCAGGAGCGAGACCAGCAGGGCGGCGCGGCGCGGGGCACGGGGCATCCCGAACGCGTGGCCACGCGCGAGGACGTACGTGAGCGCGAGCGTCTGGAGGATGACGATCGTGCCGAGGCCCGCGGCCGGCGTGAACGCGACAAGCCCGAGGAGCGCGCCGTAGGCGAGCATCGCGGGCACGAGAGGGAAGCGCTCGCGGCGCCACCAGAGGAGCGCGAAGAGAGGCGCGGCGACGAGCGCGGTCAGGACGTGATCCGCGAGCGCGAGCCCGTTCCCCGGCGCGAAGTACGGGGGCGCGGCGCCGGCGCCGGCAAGGAGCCATGCGCCGTCCACGATGACCGCCGCGGCGGGGTGCGCGAGCGTGCCGCCGACGGCGGCGAAGAGCACGACGTTGCCGAACGGGCGCTCTCGCGCGTCGAGCGAGGGAAGCCGCAGGAGCGCGGAAGCGCCCGCGAGGATGAACGCCAGGGAGCGAAGCCATGGGGTGGCGGCGGTGCCGTACGCGCTCGCCATCCATGCGTCCTGCGCTCCGAAGTACGCGGCGACGTACGCGAGCTGGATCGCCGACGCCGCGATGAGAAGGAGCCCGGGTGTGCTCGCGAGGCGCGGGGGGCGCGGCCATGTCCACGCGAAGCCAAGGAATGCGATCGATCCCAGCGAGATGAGGTCGAAGTAGGCAAGGTAGGCGGGCGTGAAGTCGTCAGGAGAGAAGAGCCACGCAAGGACGCCACCAAGCGAGCCCGCGCCGTAGAGCGCGAGCATGACCGCGAGGAAGGTCTTCGGCCATGAACGGGGTCGGAGCGAAAAAAGGACGACGGCCGCGGTGAGCACGAGCGTGACCTGCGCCACCGTGAAGTACGAAGCGACCTCGATGAACGCGGGCGTGAAGAGGTCGGCCACGGGCGGCTCGCGAGCTTCGCGTGGCGAGATGGACCTTTCGCCGGTCAATCGTCGCGGAAGAGGAGGAGGGACCGCCCGACGCCCACGAGGTCTCCCCGGACGAGGCGCCGGCGTCCACCGCGCGGCAGGCGCGTCCAGTTGACGGAAGTGCCGTTCTTGCTTCCCGCGACGTCGACCACGGTGAAACCGTCCGCGCCCCGCTCCACGAGCGCGTTCTCGAGGCTAACGAAGGGATCGTAGTCGAGGCAGATGGCGAGCCCCTTGCGACGGCCGACGCTCCACGTGGTCGCGTCGCCGTCGAGGCGGAACTGCTTCCCTTCGTACACGCCATGGACGAGCAGGAGGCGCGGCCCCTGCAGGGGTTCGAAGCGCGCCCCGTCCGCGATGGTGCCGGTCGCGTCGCTGCTCCCGCCGCGGCCCGCGAACATGAGCGAGAGCGCGCGCATCTCCTCGATCACCGCGTACACGCGCTGCGGGCTCACGACGTAGCGCGGCGCCGCACGCCCCTCTGCCGGCTCCTCGCGGACGAACCCTCCTTCCACGAGCTTGTCGAGGTGGTATTGCACGGTCTGGCGCGCGACGGAGCGCTCGGGGTTCCCGCTCGTCTCCTGACGCGAGGGCGTCAGGCGCAGCTCGCCCACCGCGTGCGGGAAGCGCAGCAGGTCCAGCAGCTCGAGCCGCATGGGATAGCCCAGCGCCGAGAGCGCGTCCGCGAGGATGACGTAATCGACGGCTTCGCGGCGCGGCGGCTCGCTCACGGGCGATCCATGCGCGAGGTCAGGCATGAGGCCTCACGTCCGCCCGCCGCCGCGCGCGCGGCGCCACGCCACGAGGCCCGCGCCGCCCGCGACGACGAGCGCGAGGAGGATCCAGGGCCAAGCGCGCGGGCGCGCCGTCGCACCCGTGTCGGGCCCGGCGGAGGCGGTCGCGTCGATCGGGCCGTCGGCGCCGCGGTCCGCCACGGTCGCGCCGGGCGCGGCGCCCTCCGCGAGCGCAGGCGCGTCAGATGGCTTGGCCTCCTCGGGCACCGATCCGGCGGGCGTCGAGCCTGAGAGCCCGCCTTCGGCGAGAGGCTCGCCCTCCGACGGCGCGGGCTCCGGGGTGGCCGGCGTTGCACCGCCGGAGGCCTCGAACGCGGGGGCGTCGTCGGGCCCGGGGCCGGAAGCAGGATCGGGAGCGGGCCCGGTCCCGCCGCCAGCCGCTGCCTCGGCCGGCGCGGAAGGCGCCTCCGCCGCGGCATCCGGGGCGGCAGCGGGAGGCGGCTCGGCCGCGGCGGGCGCGGGCGCTTCGGCGGCACGCTCGCCCACGAGCACGGACCACGGAGTGAACGTGGGCCGCGCGACGAGCCACGAGCCGTCGTCGCCCATGCGGACGTCGTCCAGGTTGCGCGCCGCCTCGCCGTGGAGGGGGACGCCGTAGGGGGCCGCGATGGCGAGGCTGTCGCCGTAGTCGAGCACGTTGCCCGCGAGCTCGCCGCGCGCGACGTCGTACGTCGCCTCGTAGGTCGTGAGGATGCGCACGGGCTCGGGAGCGTTGTACGCGCCCTCGAGGCCGGTGATCTCGACGCTGAGCACGCGCGTGGAGACGGGCGCGCGGCCAGCGAGCGTGAACGGCCACGCGTCGGGCGGCGGCACGAGCCGCACGCTCGCATCGTACGACGCCAGCTCGTCCGCGCTCACCTGGTTGTCGGAGTCCGAATCGAGGCCCGAGCGGAACGCGCGCGCGGTCGCGTCCGTGCGCAGGTCGGTGATCGACCATCGCATGAGGAGCCCGCCCGCGTCGTCGTAGAGCGTGACGCGCGTCTCGCGCGCGGACGCGCCGGGAGCCATCTCGGGCGCGGGCTCCGGCTCGCCCGCCGGCGGCGACGTCGTCGCGCCTGCCTCCTCGGCCGGGGGCGTGGGCGCGGGAGGCGGCGGGGGCGCGGGGGCGGCGGAGACGGCCACCTGGACCCAGGTGCCGGTGCCGAGCACCCGGCCGGTCGCGTCGGCGCCGCCGCGCGGGTAGGCGGCGGCGCTGACGCCGTTCAGGGACGTGACGGGGCGGCCTTCCGGCGCGTGGACGAGGAAGGAGGCCTGCTCCGACTCGACGAGGAGCGTGAACGCGGCCTCCGGAAGCGCCGTCGCATGATCGTCGAACGCGTGGACCTCGACGCGCCCGGCGTAGCCCACGGCGCCCACGACGCCCTCGAGCGTGCATGCGCGGCGCGCGAGCGGAAGGGCGCTCCCGGCGATCTCGGGAGGATAGGGCGAGAACTCCGACTCGCAGCGAGCGCGGGCGGCATCGGCCTCCTGCGTCGAGACCGCTCCGTTGCGGTCCGCGTCGGCCTGCTGACGGTACGCCTCCGCGAGCGTCCCCGTGAGGCTGCGGGTGCTCGCGACCACGACGTGCCCGCGGAAGAGGTGGACCTCCATGGCGCGCTCCTCCCAGTCGTCGTAGGGCCAGGAGCCGCCCGTCGGGACGAAGCGCGTCGTGCCGCGCTCTGCAGGGGCGAGCGAGCCCACGCCGCGCGTCCCGACGCTGCGCCAGCCGCTCCATGGCGTCGCGGGCTCCGGCGACCTGCCCTCGGGAGCCCCGATCGACACGTCCACGCGCGCCGGGTTCGCGGAGTTCGCGAGCACCGTGATGACGGAGACCTCCGAGAGCACGCCGTCGATCGGGTGCGTGGTGCGCATGCGCGCTTCCGCCTCCGAACGCACCGAGGTGCCCAGCATGCCTTCGAACGCGCAGGTCCCGGGTACGGTCACGCGGAAGGGGCCGTATCCATCGACGCGGAGGTCGACGGGGATGTTGGACTTCGCCCAGCGACAGTACGAGTCAAGCTCGGCCGCATCGACGACGGACGGGTCCCCGTTGATACCGAACATGCTGCGGTGCGAGCTCGCGTCGGGGCCGGTGAAGACCCACTCGACGACGAGCTCGAACGAGTTCGCGTCGCTGAAGGTGGTGACGGCCCCGAGGCGCGTCTCGGCAGCGGCGCTGGGGATGAGGACGATGAGGACCGCGGCCGCGGCGAGGGCGAGGAGGAAGGCGCGCATGGCGCGACGATGCGTGTGCGCGCCTTCAGGCCGTGCAGAGGATCCTCTGCATCACGCGGCGCCGCCGCTCCACTGGCGCTTGTACGTCCCGGGCTTCATGACGACGCGCTCGGTCTTGACGCCGATGCCGCCCTCGCGCTCGGCCATGCCCTTGCCGGTCATCTTGGCGCGGCCCACGGACACGAGCTCCCCCTTGAGGCTGAACACGGCGACGAGGTCCTTCTCCTCGATGTCGGCCTGGACGTCGAGGACGCCGGGGAGCGCGAGGTCCGCGCCGTGGCAGAGCGCATCGACGGCGCTGTCGCGGATGACGACGCGCGGAAGGTGCGCGACGAGCTCTTCGACTGGGCGGATCACTTCGCGCAGCCACGCCTCGTCCTTCGACTCCTTGTAGTGCTCCCACGCGTCGCGCACGTCCTGCAGCGTGACGGCGGTCGCCTCCTTGAACGGGCCCGTCTGGCTGCGGCGCAGCTCGCGCATGTGGCCGCCGGGGCCGGCGACGAGGCCGACGTCGGTGCAGAGCTTGCGGATGTACGTGCCCGCCTCGCAGGAGCTGCGGAAGAGGGCGTGCCGCTTCGTCACCTCCATGATCTCCGTCTTGTAGATGTGGCGCACGCGCAGCTCGCGCTTCACGGCGGACTTGAGCGGCGGAACCTGGTAGACGGGCCCCTGGAATTCGAGGATCACCTGCTTGAGACGCACGGGATCGACGTCGCGCTGCATCTCGAGCACAGTGACGTACTCCTTGGGCGCCTCGAGCAGCGTGCGCACGACCTTCGTCGCGTCGAGGATCGCGATGGGGAGGACTCCCGTGACGTTCGGGTCGAGCGTGCCCCCGTGCCCGGCCTTCGAGACGCCCAGCGCGGTCTTCAGCCACGCGACCACCTGGTGCGACGTGGGGCCGGCGGGCTTGTCGAGGTTGATGACGCCCAGGCGCAGGTGGCTCTCGATGCTGCGCTTGTACGGGTCCTGCCCGTGGGCGGGGTCCGTGTCCGCTTTGGCGCGGCGCAGCATTTCGGGCATCAACGGCGCGAGCACACGGTTGCCGCTTTAGCCCTTCCGGCGCGGGGCCTGAAAAACATGTAACCGAATGGTAACACTTTCATCGGGGCAGCTTGTTCACCACAAGCTCGGCGATGTGCTCGGGCGTCTTGTCCGAGCTGTCGATGACGAGGTCGTAGTGCCTGGGATCGTTGGGATCGAAGCCGTAGAACTCGCGGTAGCGCTTCGCCTCGCTCGCTTCCCGGTGACGGTTCTGCGTAAGGACCTGCTGCCAGTCGGCGACGCCTTCGCGGTGCGCGACGCGGCGCGCGCGGACCTCCTCCGGCGCCTCCAGCAGCACTTTGAGCGCGCCCGCGACGTGCGCCTCACGAAGCTGCCAGGCCGCCATGCGCCCTTCGAGGATGACGCCGCCCTTCCGCGCAACGTCGATCATGCGGCGGTCGAGCTCGCGGTCGATCTCCGGGTGCTCCTCGGCGTACTCGCCGAACTGGTTGACGTCCATCGAGTGCTCCTTCGCCATCGCGCGGAAGAGCTGCCCTGCGTAGACGTGCGGGAGCGACAGGCGCGGCGAGAGCAGCCTGCACAGGGTCGTGGTGCCCGTGCCCGGTAGCCCTGCGACCGCAATGAGCGTCATCGGATCGCCGAGGCGGCACGCTCACAAGAAGGTTCCCGCGCGTGAAGTGCCACAGGGCCGGAGCGCCATACGGTGCCCGAACGACCGAAGCGATGAGATGAAGATCGCTCCGGCGCTTCGCACCGTTCGGTCGTCCGGTCCTTTGGACCCAGTGCAGGCCTACGGGTTCTGCCCAGCCGGGATCCCATCCGCATCCAGATCCACGTGCCTGTACTCCCACAGCTTGAGGGCGCGCTGCGCGATCTGGCCGAACGGGATGCCGAAGAGCGAGTAGAGCGCGATCCAGTGCGCGAAGGGCGTGTGCCAGCGGATGAGCACGGCGTTGTCCTGATAGCTCCAGTGGTGGTTCCACGGGACCTTCGACTCATGCGGGTGGACCCGCGCTTCGCTCGTGGGCGGGACCTTGAGGAGGTGCGTCGGGCCGACCGTGTACGATCGGTCCTGCACCTTGAGGACGCCGAGGCCGGAGGCGCTCGCATCCGCGAAGGACGACGGGACGACGACGAAGAGCGCGCCGCCGTTGGTCGTGAGCGTGCCGTTGTCGGTGCCCGCGACGAAGGAGGTCCACACGTTGCCCTCCTGGACGAGCAGGAGCACGCGCTTCACGCTGACGTTGTTGCCCTCACCCGCGACGGTGAGCGCCGCGTCGCTCGGAGCGTAGCTGAACGTATAGGTGCCGGCGGCGAGGTCGGCGAGCTTCGACTCCGCGGGGAGCGAGGGCGCGCCGCCCGTCGGGAGGGTGAACTCCTTCTTGTCGGCCGCGAAATGGACAAAGCTCGTCGATCCTGTGCCTGCGAGCTTGATGGCGTAGGCGCTGAGGTCGCGGTCGGTCGTGAGCGCGCCACCGCCCGGGCCCACGACGCCGACGCGCGTGGTCTGCCACGTGTCGAGGCCGACGATCGCGTACGTCGCGTCGGGCACGTCCGTCGCCTCGAAGTGCGCGGGCTCGTTCACGTAGCCGCCCAGCCACGCGAAGATCGGGATGACCAGGAGCATGGTGAACGCCATGGGCTTCATCTGGTCGGCCTGCACCTCGGTCTGCAGGGTCATCACGTCGGCCTGCGCGTCGGTGAGCTTCTTCAGCTTGTACGTGTTGTTCGACTTGCGCGCTTCACGCATCTCGTTCGTGTACGCGCGCATCGCCTCCTGCACGCGCGCGGCCTTCGTCCAGTCCACGAGGAAATGGCGGATCGCCGTCGTCGCGACGACGAGGACGACGCTCGCGAGGAAGATGGTGAGGAGCGGGTACTTGCCGTGGAAGCCGATGAGCGGGCCGAAGATCAGGCCCGCGACGCGCGCGGTGCCCGCGCGGATGCCCTTCGGGAAGTCGAAGAGGATGAAGAAGACGAGGACGAAGCTGAGGAGGATGAACGGCGTCCCGAAGAACCCCTTCTTCTGTTCGGCCATGAGGGTCACCCGAGCACGCGGATGATCTGGTCGCGCGTCGCGTCCACCTTGCCGTCGGCGTTCACGACGACGGCGACGGTCGCGCCCGTGAGCGTGGCGACGGTGAGCGCCGCCATGCGATTGATGGCCTGGTGGCCCGCGATGTCCTCGGGGGAATCGGGATCGCGGGCGCGGGTGGGATCGTTGTTGCGGCGGCCGACGATCTCCTTCGGGTCCGCCTCGACGAGGATGAACTGCTTGGGCTTGAGGGCCTGCGCGACCCACGCGGGCACGCCGGGCAGGAAGCCGCGCGGCGTCTTGATGGTGCAGTGCGTGTCGACGATCACGTCGCCCATGTTCGCGATGGCGTGCGCCGCGGACTCCTGGATCTCGCGCTGGACCGAGGGATCCAGCTTGCGCATCTCGTCGCGGTCCTTCACGAGCCCGCGCGCCTTGGCGACGTTGAACATCTCCGTGCCGTACACGACGACGCGGTAGCCCTTCGCCTTCACGGCGGCGTCGATGACGGTGCTCTTCCCGACGCCCGGGACGCCCGTGATGATGACCACTGCCATCAGGGCCGGCGAAGGGGTGCCCCTACTTGGCCGTTGCGGGGGCCGTCCTATTCGTCGTCTTCGTCGGCGGCCGGCTTCTTCTTGGCCGCGGCCTTCTTGGCCGGGGCCGCGGCCGCAGCGGCCGCGCCGGCGCCCTTGCGCTTCTCGGCCTCGCTGATGTCCCAGGCCTTCAGCGCGTCGGAGAGCTGCACGATCACCTCGCGGTCGATGGGGAGCGTGCAGCCGCCCTTCTTGTAGCGCGGCTCGCCGTCGGAGCCGTAGAAGCCGCGCGCGAGGCGCAGGTATGGCGTCTCGCGGTTGCCGTCCTTCACGAGGTTGATCGAGAGCTCCAGGAACTCGCCGCCCTGGTTGAACTCCACGCGCTCGCTGCTCAGCATCTCGAAGTCGGCCATGGGTCGGGCCAGCGGGCGACCCCCGCTTCATCTTTGCCCTTTCCGTGGCTCTCTCGATGAAACAAGGCGAACCCGCGATCGCCGCGCGGGTTTCGCGGGTTCGCGTTGTTCCGTCGAATGGGCATCAACTACATAGCGCCGTCACGGCTGCGAAGCGCATGAGCCACCTCACGCACCTCGAGTGCGGCATGTGCGGCGCGCGCCACGACGCGGCGCGCTCGCAGAACCTGTGCGAGACGTGCCAGAAGCCGCTCCTGGCGCGCTACGATCTGGAGGCGGCGAAGGAGCGCGTGACGCGCGCCTCGTGGGAGAAGGGGGACGACACGCTGTGGCGCTTCCGGGACCTTTTGCCCGCTCCGGGCCGCGAGCAGGAGGTGACGCTTGGCGAAGGCATGACGCCCTTGCTATCAGGAGGGCTCCTTGCCGAGGACCTGGGGCTTCCGAAGCTCCTCATCAAGGACGAGTCGGGGAACCCGACGGGCTCGTTCAAGGCGCGCGGTATGGCGGTCGCGGTGACGATGGCCGCGCGCTTCTGGCGCGAGGTCGCGGTGCCAAGCGCGGGGAACGCGGGCGCGGCGCTCGCGGCCTATGCGGCGCGCGCGGGGCTCGCGGCGGACATCTACATCCCCGAAGACACGCCGCGCGGCATCGCGCGCCAGTGCGAGGCGTACGGCGCGCGCGTGACGCTCGTGAAGGGGCTCATCACGGACGCCGCCAAGCTCGTCCAGGCACGGGCCGCGAAGGGCGAGTGCTTCGACATGTCGACCCTGCGCGAGCCCTACCGCGTCGAGGGCAAGAAGACGATGGGGTACGAGGTCGTGATGCAGAACGGCTGGACGATGCCCGACGTCATCGTGTATCCGACGGGCGGCGGGACCGGCATCGTCGGCATGTGGAAGGCGTTCGACGAGATGGAGCAGCTTGGTCTGATCGGGGGCGAGCGGCCGCGGATGGTCTCGGTGCAGGCCGAAGGGTGCGCGCCGATCGTCCGGGCGTTCGACAACGGCGCCGAGCACGCGACGCCGTGGGAGGACGCGCTCACGAGCGCATGGGGCCTGCGCGTGCCGCGCGCGATCGGCGACTTCCTCATCCTGCGGGCGCTGCGCGAGAGCGACGGCGCCGCGGTCGCGGTCTCGGAGGAGGCGATCGCCCAGGCGCAGCGCGAAATGGCGCAGCGCTGCGGTCTCTATGCCTCGCCCGAGGGCGCGGCAACGCTCGCGGGCGCGCGGGCGCTCGTCGACGAGGGCGGCATCGAGCGTGGGGAAACGGTCGTGCTGTTCAACACAGGCTCGCAGTTCCCCTACGATTAGCGCCACAAGCACCCAACGGCGGAACAGTGCCGGACGACCGAGGTGATGAATCGTTCGCCGCTTCGGCTCCGTCCGGCGCTTCGGGTCCTGGTGGCCCTTGCGCGGCGCAAACCCTTTTCCCGCCCACAGCCGGTCGCGCTCGCATGGAACTCGCGCAGGTCCCGGAGCTTGGCTCGTACGCGCAGAAGCTCACCGCCGTCGGCGTGCCAAGCGCGGAGGCCCTCGCCGTCTGGGAGGACCTGCCCGCGCTCGCGAACGCGGTGGACGTGGACGTCGAGCGCGCGGACTCGTTCCGCGATGCCGCGCGCCAAGCCATCGAGCGCGCGCTCACCGATGCGGGCGTGGGGAACCCCGAGGCGCTCGCCGTCGCCGACATCGCCTCGCTCGCGGCGCGCACGAACATCGAGCGCGCGTACCTCGAGCATTACCAGCGCAAGGCGCGCGACGCGCTCGGGAAGGTCGTCCTCGTCGATGGCGCGCCCGTCGCGCGCGTGCATCTCAAGGAGGACGTGCACCACGCGGTCGCCCTCGTCACGGCGAGCGCGATGGACAGCGAGGATGAGGTGCTCGGCCGCGCGGGCGGCGATGCCGTGCTCCTCAAGCCCGACGCCGAGGCCGTGCCTGCGGTCATCGGTGGCGTCACGCACCGCGCGCTCCCCCTCTACAAGGAGCGCCGCAAGCCCGACGGACAGGTCGAGGAGGTGCGCGTGCGCGTCGCGCAGATCCGTGAGGTGCCGCAGAAGGGCGAAGACAAGAAGGGTGGGATCGGGCGGATGTTCTCCAAGAAGGGCAAGTGATCTCCTTCTTTCTACGAAACAACGCGAACCCGCGAAACCGCGCCTTGGGTTCGCGGGTCCGCGTTGTTTCGCGCTGCTGAGCCACACGAGCGATGGAAAAACTCGAGCAGAGGGCCTGATCAGATCAGGTTCAACGCGTTCTCGATGCGGTTGAGCTCGGGACCCGTGCTCAAGGTCCCGGCGACTCCACCGTTCTTGTTCGCGATGAGGCCCGCGCCGATGAAGGGCGCGCCGTGGTTCACGGTGCCGATGTCGGCCTCGACCTTGAAGAGCTTCTCCAACATGTCGAGCTCCTCGTCCGTCGTCTTCGGGTGGCAGAGGACGCCGCGCGAGGTGACCGCGGCGGCGCTGCCGACGGTCTTCAGGCCCGCGAGCGTGCCGCGCTCGACGGGGACGCCGAGCACCTCCGCCACGAGCTTCTCAGCCTGCTTCGAGAAGTCGGGGTTGAGGAACGCTCCGTGATCGTTCACGAGGATGTTGTTCCCCGCCGCGTTGAACTTGCCGGCGACGCGGCCCACCTTGAGGCCGAGCTTCTCGAGGGCCGCGATCTCGGCTTCGTCCACGAAGTCGGCCACGATGGCGCCGTGGCTGTTCATGGCGACGACGGAGCCGATGATGTTGGCTCCGCCGACGCTCATGCTGACCGCGGGCACCGCGAGGGCGCGCGTGATCTCGGCGAGCACGCTCTCGGGCGTCTGACCGGGAACGAGGACCGCCTTGTCGGACGCGCGGGCGAAGACGCCGAGGTAGGGGCTGCCGTTGAGGTCGAGCTTGACCAGCGGGATGCTGCTCAGGCCTCAGGCAGGCTGACTTCGACGACGCCGTCGTCGAAGCGGATGGCCTTGACGCGGATGCGGCGCGGGGGCTTCTGGATGCCGCGCGACCAGATCGCCTCGTTCACCGGGTTGTCGATCCAGACCTTGTCGGCCTCGCTCTTCATGTGGCGGGCGAGGAAGGTCTTGATCTCCTTCACGGCGCGGTTCGCGCGCTTGGGGCGGGGCGCCGTGTAGTACGCGGCGCGCAGGGGGATCGTGTAGATACGCTCGAGCTCAGCCATTCAACTCACTTCTCCAGGTGGCTCTTGCGCCAGTGGAATCGCTTGGGGTGGTTCTGGAACCGGCGGGACGTGCGCTGGATGATCCAGGCGGGCACGCGCCGGTTGGACTTGCCGGCTGCGGCGAGCCGCAGCTTCTTTCCGAGCATGTTGGGCATTGTGATATCATCTCCGTTCAATGGTGGGTTCGCGACCCTTGGGGGTCATGCGGGCCAATAGCTCCCGGAGCGTCGCATCGTCGATGCGCTGCCGGATGCGGCCCTGCTGGTAGAGGACGATGAGCTGCTGCTCGACCGAGCCCGCGATGTCCGGGCGCGCCATGCGGATGCGCACCAGGCGCTCGCGCGCCTCGGGCTCGAGGATGGCGCGGAGGATGTTCTCCTTCGCGGCCTCGGCGTTCGCCTGCTGCTGGGCAGCGGCGGCGGCCTGCTGCGGGTCCTGGCCCTGGGCCTGGGACTGCAGCTCCGCCATCCTGCGGCGGCGGAGTTCTTCGAGCTCGGCGTCGTCCACGCTCACCACTCCTCGCCACGCGTGAGCGTGGGCAAGACGTTGCGAGCGAAGCGAGCCACGTCGTCGTCCATGGGCACTACCTCAGTACTTCTCGAGTCCGGGGATCTGCAGCGAGTTACGCACCGAGTGCGCGCTGTTGTCGAGGAGGCTGCGGCCCTTCGCGGACACGACGCGCCCCTCGCCCTTCACGCTGGAGACGAGGCCGGCGGCCTCGAGCTGCTGGAGCGACTCGCGGATGACCGAGCCGCTTCCCTTCTTCGCGCGGTTGGGCTTCACGCCGCGGTCGCGGGGGCCGCCGAACTCGCTGCGCAGCTTCTCCGTGCCCACCGGGCCCAGCACGTACACCTTGCGGAGCACGGCGGCGGCGCGCACGTGCCACCAGTCGGCTTCGACGGGAGGCTTCTCCGCGTGGATTCCGGTGGTGACGAAGGGCGCCCACTGCGGAGGCGCGATGGCCTTCTCGCTCTTGAGCTTGGACGCGACCTCGCGGATGAGCGGGTCGGCCGGAACGTCATAGACGGTCGTCATGGGGTTCGGGTCTCTCTGCCCACCTTAGTCCCACGGGCTCCCGGAGGAGCGGCATGGGCCCGACAGCACCTCTCGGTGCGTCCTCGGAGGCTCGCGAGCCTCACCGGGCGGGGAATTGCCAGAAGCACCGGCCCTATTTGAAGGCTGGGGCCGGGGGAAAGGCGAGGACGACGTCGGGCGCGCAAGCGCGCGAGGGCGCGGGCGCGGCGACGACGACTTGTTTAGGCCGCCACGCGTGCGCTCCGCGCATCGGCGCGGCGTCGCCGTGGCTGAGGCCACGGCCAGCGTGCGCGCCCCGCGCCCGAAAATGCGTAACCATTCGGTTACGTATTATTTTCCAAGGTCTTCGGCTCTCCGGCGCCCTTCGGAGGCTCCGGCTCCCCGGTGTGCCGACGACGAAAGCCGGAGATCCCGAAGGTCGCCGGAGCTGCCGAAGCTGTCTACGCGATCGTCACGACTGCCTCGCGCAGGCGTCAACGGTCAGTTATTCCAGTCGGTCCCCTGAAATCCCACGAGTCGCTGCGAAATAGGATCGAACTGGAAGCTCTGCGTGATCTGCGACGTTTGTTGAGGATCCCCCATGGCGATCTCGTACCTTGCAACGCCCGAGCCGACGACATATGTGATGAAAGTCGTCCGAATGACGCTGGAACCGGGAAGCAATCGTTGGGCGGCAGTCACTGCAGAATGGAGGTCTAAGATCTCGGGTTCGAGAAGGCCAGGAACGTAGCCTGCCGGGGGGCGAGGTGTGTCCTCCTTGCTCTGTGAGATGTCATATCGAGCCGTCTGAGCGAGCCCTGCCGTGATCGTCCGTTCTATGACGACGAGGTATGCGGAATTCCCGTCAGCGAGGGTCAGGCTCCAGAGGTCCGTCGTTTGCGCGAGGCGCTCCATGCTACTCCCCTCGGCAATGACAAGGACCGCGTTAGGGTGGGTACGCAAGTACGTGGCGAAACCGAGGTCCGACTCTGCGTGGTTCATCGCATCCCCGAGCCGGAAGGATCCGTCAGCCGTGCCATCTGGCGGTGAGCCGTGTGGCCCCACGCGGCCCAGGGCGAGCGAAGCGATCGGCGGCCGGCTCGCACTGGACTCGGCGATCGGCGCATCGCCGCGGACGTGTTCTACGATGTCGACGGTGAATGCGTTCCCAGGGGCATCCCAATACGAACGGCCTTGCGCCCTGACGACACACGGTACCTGGGGAGCAAGCCAGACGCGATAGGGCGGGTCAGCGGCTGCTGGACTTTCTACGAACTCTGCCGCATGGACGCCTTGGACGTCGCGGACCCCTTCATAGACGAAGGTCACGTTCGCTTGAGTGGCACCCGCGCCGTTGAAGATCAGCGGGATCGTCACTGTGGGGGTCACGCCGTCCCAGGCGCGCCAGATATCGGGGCCGAAGAAGCACCACGGGCCCGGCTCTCGCCAGATGACATTCGTCGAGCCAAAGCCATCAGGCGCGCCCGTATCGCGCAATTGAAGGAGGCCGCCAGTTTGGTCCCTCGACACGACGGCGACACCGAGGTCTTCCCCTGCGGGCCCCGACATTGTCACGCTGAAGCTGTCTCGGGGGATCAAAGTCCCGTCCACATGCTGGCCCGATGCGCCAAAGAGCATCTCGAATCGTGTGAGCCCGGCCGGGGGCAATGAGCCGTAAAGTGGAGAAAGAATAGGGGGCCGCCCCTCCAGAGCGTAGACGATACGTTCGCCTTCATGTGGAGTGAGGTCCCCTTCGGCCAACTTGACCTCATCGCCACTGAAGCTTGCGCACCCTGCGATGTTAAGGATACAGAGGCATAGGGCGAGGCGGATCAAGGCGATCGTCTCAGATCGGGGCTGCGCATCTGCTGTCAGAGTCCGACTGTGTCGGAGACGTCGCCAGAGGGATGTACACTTCGGTGATGGCCGTGATGCATCGACCACTTTCCCAGACGCCTGAACCGCCGTCGCTGTCGCTATCGCACCCGTTGATCGGGATGTTCAGAGGCAGATACCAGCCGGCGCCGCCGATCGAGCGGACGACCCCACTGCCGCCAACTTCCGAACACCCTGTGCCGCTGATGCTCATCGACCAGGAGCACTGCGATGGGTGGTTGGGATCGCACACTTTGGCCGCGGATGCGGTTGCAGAAGCCGTCACGATCGGAGGTACGACGGCGCTTCCTACTGGCGCGAAGAGGGCGAGTAGGATCCTCCCGGACAAGACGATGACCATTCTTTGCATGCGTGGATTCCCCTGCCCCTTTCCTATGAAGGCAGCGAGCCGGCAGCCGGTGATGATGACCTCCGGGTTTGGTGGTTCTCGTCTGGTTGCTTATATGAAAGATATCAACGTTTTGTCCATTATCTTTCGCTCTCAGACAATAACCACCAACACGCCGATCATCGTCGGGTGCAGCTCGCAGTGGTAGGGGATGACCGCCGCGGCGGGCGTGACGAGGGGCGTCGCGCAGGGGAGCGTCTCGCCATCGACCGTGGCGAAGAGAGCGCCATCGACGAGGTCGAACCGGACGAAGGCGGACGTTTCGCCGCCGGCGGCGATGGTCGTGAAGCACAGGTCGCCGCCGAGCCTCACATCGGAGTTGATGTGCGTGATGTCGGTGGAGGTCCACGCGACGCTCTGCCCGCTTGGGAGGACCGTAATCGGCGTGGCGTAGCCGTTCTCGCTCGCGTCCACCTCGCACGCGGGCACGCAGCCCGCGATCGCGCCCGCAGCGACGGGGGCGAGGACAAGGGCAAGGACAAGGGCGAGGAGCTTCACTGGAGCACCTCGAGAAGGAGCGTGCTCGGGACCGCGTTCACGTCCGCGCCGCCGCTCCACGTGCCGCCGTCGGCGCTCGGGGGCGCGCCGACGTACGTGTCGGAGCCGCCGAGGTCGAGGTAGTTGCCGAAGCGGTTCGCGCCGCCGTCGCCGTTCGTGTTGACGCCGGAGAGCGGGCTCGAGTGCTCGAGGAGGATGCCGCGTCCGAACGTGTCGGACTGCGGGTGCGTGTTCGGGCTCGTGCCGTCGGCCGCGTAGTTGCGCATGAAGTGGCCGTCGTCGCCCGACATGTCCACGAAGAGGCCGTAGCCCGCGCCGATGCCGCCGAACCCCTCGTTCATGACGTACGACTTGCCCGGCGCGCCGGAGAATCCGACGTACTGGTCGTCGCCGCCCATCTCGAGGAAGATGCCCGCGCCGCCGAGGCTCCCGGTGCCGAAGGCGCAGTTGAGGAGCGGCACGATGAACGGCTTCTGCGCGACGTGGCCCGCGACGTAGTCGTCGTCGCCGCCGTCCTCGAAGAAGATGCCCGTGCCGCCGAAGGCGCCGAAGCCGACGCTGTAGAAGTCGGTCGTCGTCGCATTGTCGTAGAGCTTGTAGTGGTCGCGGCCGGCGCCCGTGTCGGTCATGATGCCGATGCCGCCGAAGAAGCCGACGCCGTCCGTGTAGACGCCCTGGAAGCCGCACGTGTCGCGGTTGTTCACGACGCAGCCGCCGGTCTTCGTGATGCCGAGGCCGTGCGAGACCCACCAGTCGTCGCCCGATCCGTCGGACGAGATGGCGAGGCCGCCGTTGCCGCCCCAGCCCTGCGCGAAGTTCCAGATGCTGCGGCCTGCCGTCGAGGCGACGTCCGCGCGGTAGACGTCGTTCCCGAGGCCGTCGACGAGGATGCCGACGCCCGCGTTCGACATGCCCTGCGCGCCGCCGTCGGTGTAGCCGAGCACGCCGCCGAAGGGGCCGCTCGTGGTGCGCGTCATCGTGGAGCTGTACACGTCGTCGCCCTGCACGTCCGCGAGGATGCCGAGGCCGCCGACGCTGCCGGCGCCTTGCACGGCGTTGGGCGCGCCGTCGTACGTGTAGTGGTCGCTGCCGCTGATATCGAGGAGCACGCTCACGGCGAGCATGTTGCAGCTGTGGAAGAGGTTCGACGCGCACGCGCCGCCCGCGGTCGTGTAGTACGTGTCGTCGCCGCCGAGGTCCACGAGAAGGATCGGGTCCTTCAGGGTGCCCGTCGGGAAGTAGGTGTCATCCGTCTGGTCGCCCAGGATGACGAGGCCGGCCGGATCGGCGAAGAGCGGCGCGGCCATCGGCGCGCTGGGCAACGGCACCGCGGCCCTGAAGTCGTTCATCGCGGCGAGGATCGCCTCGGCGCGCGCGAAGCTCGCGTCGCGCTGTGCGTCCGTGAACATGGTGGAGCCCGCGAGCGCCGCCTGCGCCTCGTAGGCATCCGCGACCGTCGCCACGAGCGCGGCGAAGGGTGCGCGCACGTCCGCGGGCACCGCATCGGCGCTCGTCTGGACCGCGGCCGCATCCTCCGGCGCCCCCGCGAGCGCGGCCAGGCGCAGCACTTCGGTCGCGAGGTCCGCGCTGCGCGGCTCGCCGCGCAACGCAAGAAGCCGGTGCGCGTCCGCGGCATCCGTCCACTGGGCGACGCTGCGGCCGCCGTGGAGTTCGACCGTGAGGGCCGTCTTCGCGGCGCCGATCATGTCGGCGGGCGGCAGGGGCAGCGGCTGCGGGTGCGAGGCGCTGCGCGCGTGCGAGGACGAGGCTTGCGCCGCCTCCCTCTCGGATTCCTGCCAGATGAGCTGCCCGATCGACGGGACGCTCTGCGCGTCATCGTGCGACGCGACACCGGAGGACGCGAAGGCGACGGAGCCGATCATGAGGACTACGAGAGCCAGAGCCGACTGACGGAGCATGGGAAATGCCTCCCTGGGTGGCGCAGGGGCGGCAGCGGCGATAGCCCTTGCGGGCCTTCTAGAGAAACGACTAGAGACTCACGAGGCTCGCGACGCGCGGCGGCCCCTGCGGGGGCGGTAGAAGAGGGCGGTGTGTCCTCGCACCTCGACGAGGACGACGCCCGCCATCTCGGCGAGCTTCTGCGCGAGCTCCTTCGTCGACTCCCCCTCGCGCGCGCCCTTGAGCATCCTGACCTTGATGAGCGGCTCGCGCTCGAGCCAGGCGTGCAGCTCCTTCACGACCCCCTCCGAGAGGCCATTCTTGCCGACCTGGAAAGCCACCTCGAGCTGCTGCCCGCTGGCCTTCAGCGCCGCAAGATCGTGCGAGGTGAGCTCGCTCATGCTGCTGGCGATGCGGCTCTTCCACATAAAACGGCGCTCGGCCCTAGCGCGCGCCCGCGCGCCCGCCTTCGCCCGGCTCCGCAGGGCGCGCAAGGGTGCGCGCGCTCGGGCGCGGGGCGAGCGGCCGCCGCCGGATGCTGCCGCACGCCAGGCACGTCGTGACGCGCACGCCATCGCGCACGCGCACGCGCACGGTCCGCGACGAGAAGAACGCCCCGCAGCGGCGGCACCGGCGCCCGTCGATCGCCGTGCCGCGCAGCTGGTACGTCGTCTTCACGGCCCACGCGAGCTCGCAATAGCGCGCCACCCGGTCGGGCCGCTCGGCCGCGAGCGCCTGCTCCGCGAGCGCCACCAGGCGCGCGATGCGCGCGAGCGCGACGTCGCGCTCCTCGCGCTTGTTGCGGCGGGCCATCGGCGGCCCACGGCGCGAAGCCTATTTAGAGGTCGTCACCCAGGAGATTCGCGAAGCGACTATGGATAGGCGAAATTCGTCGCATCCGCAGTGCAAGTTCGACCTGATCCGGGCCAGAGCCATCCGGACGATGGGCCGCCACCTGCGCCGTAAGGTGGGCACGGACTTCCCATCTGCCGTGCAGTTACCTGAGTGGGGGACAGCCATGCGGAGGTTCCCGGCTGGTATTGCAGATCGCCAAACTTCCACGGGCCGATCTTCGCCGCTGTCGAAGTCGCTCCCTGCAGTTCCCCGAAGTACTGTGCAACATTGTTCACAGTAATCCCG
>DATLCC010000126.1:0-6583 GCA_035526585.1 Thermoplasmatota archaeon
GGCGCCCCATTTGATTTGTAACCCATCGGTTACGGGAGGGTCCCTGGAAAGTGTCGGGTGTAGGCGCGCAGGAGCCACCCCCGCCACCCCTATCCTTGCCAGGAGCGGCATCGCGAAATTTTTCCGCAGAAAAATTTCGCCCCAGGAAACGATCCTTCGCGTGGGATTGATGAGTCTCTGACTCACGTCATCGGCGCATACGGCCGCAGCGCCACGCTCCAGATGAGCCCGCTCGGAAGTGCCGCGTCGTGGACGCGCACCTCGTCGAGCGTCCCACGCATGCCGTGGCCGAACTCCATCGCGAGCCCTTGCGCCCCCACGCCGGTGGGATCGGCCACCGTCGCGACCACGTCGCCGTCGACGATGACGCGCTTCCCGGACGCGCCCCAGGTGACCGCGATGTGCGTCCACTCGCCAAAGCGCACGAGTCCCGCGGGGGAGACGAGCGTCTTCGATCCGGCCTCGCTCGTGCGGAAGTGGAGCGCGCCGCCCGCGTCGACCCACACCTTCAGCTCGTCCTGCAGCCCGGCCTTGTGCGCGAGGACCTGGTCGCCGCCGGTCGCGCTGAGGTTCGCCCACATCATCACCGTGCCTGCCGCCATCTGGCTCGTGAGCGGCGCGAGCGGGAGGGACAGGAGCTGATCGTCGCTTGTGAACGCGTAGCCCGTGTCGTGCCGCCCGGCGGCGAGCGTCGCACCCACGACCTGCGCGTGGTCCTGCGCGAGCGAGCCGTCCTTCGTGAGACCGGCCGCCGGGACGTCCTCGTCGTCCGCGTCCATCTGGAGCGCGGCGCGCTCGTGGCCCACGAGGCGCGCCTCCTGCCGCGACTCGTCGGAGGCGGCCCCACGGCTCGCGACGATCGGGGCGAGGCCGGGCGCGGTGGCGCGGTTCGACGCGGCGCTCTCTCCCACGATGCCCAGCGCCGTGACGTAGTAGCCGCACGTGACGGGCGCAGGGCAGTCGGGATCGTTGTAGGTCGTCTGGCCGGAGCCACCAAGGAGCGTGTCGAGGAGCTCGTCCTCGCCGGTCACGCTCCGGTACAGCTTGTAGCCGTACACGCCCGAGGAGGCCGCGTTCGACGGCGCGAGCCAGCTCAGCCGCACGAGCGTCTGGCCGGGCGGGATCGCCGTCGTGAGGGTGCGAGGGGGAGAGGGGGGCGGGAAGGCGCGCGCGTTCTTCTCGGCGCTGCGCGGGCCTTCGCCCACCGCGTTCTCCGCCGTGACCTCGTAGTAGCGCGGCGCCGTGCTCGTGATGCCCGACTCGGTGAAGTTCGGCGTCGCCTTCGTCCCGATGAGCGCCTTCGCGCCGGGACCGTCGCCCGCGTAGATGCGGTAGAGCGTGATGGGGAGCCCGCCATCTGGCGGCCGCGCCCACGTGAGCGTGATGTTGCCGACCCCAGGGCCGCTCGCCGCGGTCATCGCGGGCGGATAGGGGCGCCCGAAGGTCGCCGCGCCCGCGGCGGCGCCGCGCGCGCCTTCGCCCACGGCCGTCACGGCCGCGACGCGATACGTGTACGTGGTGTTCTCCAGCAGCCCGCGGTGGTCGTGGGTCGCGGCCGGCGCGCTCGCGACGAGCTGCTCGGCGCCGCCGCCGGACGCGGCGTACACGGCGTAGCTCGCGATGGCGAAGCCGTCGGTGAACGCGGGCGCGTTCCAGGTGAGGACGATCTCGCCCACGCCCGGCCCGCGCGTCGCGACGAGGCCCGTGGGAGGGCCAGGAGGCGCGGCGGTGCGCGCGCTCGTCGCGGGGGACGACGCGCTCTCGCCGATCTCGTTCACGGCGCGAACGGCGTACACCTGCGTCGTGTTCGCGGGGAGGCCCGTATCGACGTGGCTCGTCGCGAGCCCGAGCGACGCGATGGGCTCGAACGGGAGGTCGGCGCGTTGGCGCAGCACCGTGTAGCCCGTGAGCGGCGCGCCGCCAGAGGCCGGTGGCGGCGACCACGAGATGCGGATCTCGCCTGGGCCCGTGCCGCGCGTCGCGACGACGGAGAGGGGCGGGTCCCGTGGCGCCGACCACGTCATCGCGCTCGCGACGGAGGAGCGGTTCCCCGCGCCGGAGGCGTAGAGCGCCTCGACCTGGTAGAGGTAGGTCGTCGCATCGGCGAGGCCGCGATCCGACGAGGAGAGCACGTCGCCGACGTCGGCGATCGGCGCGAGGCTCGCGAAGCTCGTCCCGCGCAGGAGGCGATAGCCGAGGATCGCGCTTGGCGGCGCGGCGGGAGGTCGCCACGAGAGGGCGAAGCCGCCGCGCACGTCCGGCGCGAGCGTCAGCGCGCGCGGCGCGTCCGCCGGGATGGAGGCGATCGTGGCCGTCGTGGGGGCGGAGCGCTCGCCCACGCCGTACGCGTTCACGGCGGCGACGACGTAGTCGCGCGGCACGTTGAGCTGCAGCGTCGCGTCCTCCGCGGCGCGCGCGGTCGTCTCCGCGAGAAGCGTGTAGTCGCTCGGGCCCGCCGCGTACGGGAACCCCGCGAGCGTGCGGATCTGCGCGGGCGTGAGCTCGACGCCGTACTCGCGCACCTCGTCCATCGAGCCGTTGTAGCCGCGCGTCGTCACGTCGTTCGGGCTGTTGCCGAGCATCGTCTGCGTGTAGCCAGCGCCGACGCTCGACGTCTGCGCGCTCGACGCGTCGAGCACGCCGTTCAGGTAGATCGCCCGGCCACCAGGGCCCCACGTCACGGCGAGATGCGTCCACTCGTTCATCGGGAGGGCGCTCGCGCTCGCGAGCGCGCCTGCGTTCTGGTCGAGCTCGTACGACACGCGGTTCGACGGGTCGAGAAGCAGGAAGAAGTAGGTGTGCACGCCCGGGTCCTGCTTCACGAGGAGGAAGTTCTGCCCCGTCACGGGCCCAAGCCCCGCGGGCTTCACCCACATCGTGACGCTGCCTGCCGGGATGGCGACGCTCGTCTCGGGGATGGTGACGCGCGCGCCGGTCGTGCCGGGGAAACGGAGGCCGTCGCCGTGGACGCCGGACGTCGCGGCGACGCCGCCGACGAGCGTGCCGTGGCGCGCGTTGCCGCTCGCGTCGGCCGTGCTGCCGCTCGTGGGCACGTTCAGGTCGTCCGAGTCCATCGGCAGCACGAAGCGCTCGCCGCCCACGAGGCGCGGCGGCCCGTTCGCGGCCGGCGGATCGGCCGCGTACACGCGGTACCCCGTGACGCCCGCGCCGCCGTCGGAAAGCGGCGCCGACCACGCGAGCTGCACGCGCGAGCCATCGGTCTGCCCGGAGAGCCCGAGCGGCGCGGTGGGCACGCCGAAGGTGCGCGCGGAGACGGTCGCCGTCGGATCGCTCTCGCGCGTCCCGTTCACGGCGCCCACGCGGTAGTAGTACGTGGCGGACGCCGGAAGGCCCGCGTCGACGAACGACGTCACGTTGCCAAGCGTCCGGTGGAGGGAGAGCGCGCCCGCGCTTGTGCCGCGGTAGACGCGATATCCGGTGACGCCTTCGGGGGAGCCCGTCCACGCGAGCGAGACCTGCCCCTCCTGGCCCACGGCCGCGAGGTCGCCCGGAGGAAGGAGGGAGACGAGCGCCTCGAGGAGCCCCGCGAGGCGCGGCGAGCCGAGGCCGGTCGGATAATCGTAGCCGACGCCGGCGCTGAAGTCGCCGTTGTTGCCGGTGGTGATATCGCGCAGCACGCCCGCGTCGCCCAGGCGCTGCCATAGCTCCGGGCCCGCGTTCCCCAGGCGGCCGTGGCGATCCACCAGGTCGGTCCACATGCCGGCGACGAGGGGCGACGAGACGCTCGTGCCGCCGACCTGCCACCACGTGTTCGCGCTGCGCACGCGCACGCCCGTGTTCGGGTCCGCGACGGCGCTCACGTCGCCCGAGCCGCGCTTGGTCGCGCCTGCAGGCGCCGTCTGCCACGCGGGCTTGTTGTAGAGGAGCGACGGGCCGCCGCCGGAGGCCTCGTAGGCCGAGCCGCCACAGGGGGCGCAGCTGTTCCACGTGGACTCGGAGCCGTACGCGCCGCCGGACATCGTCATGCGCGTGCCGGCGACGCTCGTCGTGTGCGGCGCCGTGGCGGGCCAGCTTGGCGAGATGGAGAAGTCTCTCGGTCCGCCCTGCGGGTCGAATCGCGAGCACTCGCGCGAACCGCCATCTCCAGATGCCGTGAAGAATGCCTGGCCTTGCGCGGAGGCGGTCGCAAGCTTGGTTTCCCAGGCACTCGCTGTCGACGAATCGATGAACTTGTCGCAACTCCCCCAGCTCTGAGATATCACGTCGGCGACATTATCGGAAATGACGCGGTTCACTGCGCTTAGCAACGACGGTATGCTTGCGGAAGCACAGTACACACGCAGGCCCGCCGCAGGCGCCATCGCATGAATCATCTGAACGTCAAGATCCCACTCGATGTCGTTGGCGCCGCAGCTGGATCCGCCGTTCGTGTCGACGTGCTGAATTGTCACGGTGGGAAGACCATATGTCGAACTGTAAGTGTTCATTGACGTCTGACTCGCCTGTCCCCAGGTGGTCACAGCGGCGACGCGACCGCTTCCATCGTATCCGTTCGCCAGCACACTATTCACATCGTATGCGGTCCGCAAGTCCTGTGGACTGTACGGGGGGACACCATTGTCGCTGGTCTCCAGCCCATCATCAGCGCGATCGAGCTTCGCCACAATATTGTTAGTCCACAAGGGGACGTCGGTGAGCCCGACTATCGCTTGGATCGAGGGCGCAAGTGACGAAGGGACGAGCGGCGGCTCCGAGTGGCTGCGGATGCTAAAGCCGCCGTCGCGATACATGTGTGGCCGTACCCGAAACGCTTCGCTCGCCTCGCCGACGGTCGTGTTGAACGTGAGGAGCGTTCGGTCGTCCGAAATGGCTGAGACCATAAGACCTCGTGAGGAAGCCCATGAGAGAACGGCTTCGACGCGCGCGAGCGAGGGCGAGAAGCGCGTCACGACTTCGTCGCGGGTAAGGCGTGGGCTAGTGCCATCCGCGGCCGCCTTCAACTCCGCTTCGTCATGTAGACGCAATGCAATGATCAGTTGGATCGAGGTATCTGGATCCGCCGGGCCGTCGTCGAGCGCGGAAGAGATGAATATGGGAACATTCCCGGTGAGAGGCACGAGGGTCTCTCCATCCGACGAATGGCCTGACGCCAACCCAGAAAGGATTGTAATGAGCGCCATTACAATAGCAATTCCTCTTCTGGCGCTAACGCTCCCTGCCTCCTCACACCCTCATGATCATTTCCTTAACTTCAGCAGTCTCGTGACGGTATATGCGCTTGCCTCACACGTCAGATTGAGAGGCGGCCAATTCCCTAGGTAAAGAAGGCAACCCTGGCGTAAGGTCAATGGAAGCTCTCGATCTCTGGAGCCATACCCAGCACCAGACTAGTCCCCTCTCCGGCCCTCGTGAGTTGCAGAGAGTATTCGCCTTCCCCGTCGGAGCCGTTGAACGTGCATGGGCAGGCGCGACTGGCTAGGGGTGTATTCGCACTGGCCACCAAAGCCCCGTTGCCTGGTGCGAAAGCGCCAATGAGAGGCTTCGACGTGTGAAAACTAAGTGTCCCTGAATCGACTGTCGTGAATGAAAGTCCCCCGGCGCTGATTTCTGTGGTCAGCTGTGCGGTGAAGTGCCGATCATCGAAGGCGTATGCTTCATCGCCACTCGCAACGCCTTGGATCTGGAGACCTTCGCCATAGAATTCCCAGTCCACGTCTGTGATTTCACCACCTACGAAAGCGGCCAGGGTGAATTCATTCGGCCCACAAGGGGTACACTTACCCGTCATTACACGTCCGAAAGAGCGTTCGGTCTCGTTTGGACTGGAGCCAAATTCGGTCGGGAGTAGGGTTCCATATGCGCTGATTGAGGCTAACTCAGTCTCCTGAGACGCCCCAGTCTGCAAAGTAACAAGCTTCCCTTCCGAATTAAAAAGCGCAATACCTTCCCCAGAGAAGCCGCGAGGAACCCACAACTTACCATGAAATTGCAATTCCCACGTAAAGTCTCCGTCTGATTGCAGCCTCAACGCGACCCAACCGCCTGACCCAAAATCTCCGTTAGCGAGTCTGGTAGACGCGATAGCGCCAGGGCCGATCAATAGGAGCGCGAGTAGCCCCGTCGCAAGGAGAAGCCGCCCCATGCGCGCGCGTTAGGCGAGCGCATCATAAAGGTTCTCTTTGACTGAGAGTCGCGGATCCGTTCAGCAGATCGGCGCTACGACTGACTGCATGGCGAAGCGGCCACCGGCATGACTATTTGCTTGTCCGGCCCGTCGTGTTGATCGCATGTGTCTTCGTCATTGGGATGGCTTTTGAGTCGAATCACCTGGCGTCCGCGCTAGGCGGACCGACAGCGTTCTCCTTACATGACAACGCAACGAACACAACGGTCAATGGAACCTACCAGCTAGGCGCAAGTGGGTGTTCGCTTTATGCCGAGTATCACATCGGCGGAAATCAATCTCGCCCCGAGGGAATCGACTACTTCTCCTATAATATGACGATCGATACGAATGCACTTTGCGTGCCAACTTACACCGTGACGGACTTGGTCCCCATCCCCACTCCGGAGTTGTGGACGAACACGTTCCAACCAGGTGGTTATTGGATGAAGGTTACCA
>DATLCC010000127.1:0-26366 GCA_035526585.1 Thermoplasmatota archaeon
GGCGCCCAAGATCCAGAAGAACGTGAAGGCGCTGAAGCTCGACGGCTGGGAGTTCATCGACCAGGTCATCGAGTACGTCAAGAAGAAGGGAGCCAACGCGAGCGCGGGCCACGGAGGCAAGAAGTTCACCGACCCCTGGGCCAAAGAAGCGGAAGCCGAGAGAGGGGCGATCGAACCGAGTCCCAAGTACCTCATGGACCTCATCGCGGGAAGGCCGGTGTTCGCGTACCCGAGCCGCAAGGGCGGCTGGCGCCTTCGGTATGGCCGGGCCCGGACAGGGGGACTCGCGACGACGGCCATCCACCCGGCTTCCATGGCGTTGGTGGATGATTTCCTGGCGCCGGGCACGCAGATGAAGATCGAGCGCCCGGGAAAAGCCACCGCCGTCACGCCCTGTGACAGCATCGACGTGCCGCTCGCGCTCCTTGCGAACGGGAACCTCATCGAGGTGCGCACGTACCGCCAGGCGAAGGCCATCCGCCCGATGCTGCGCCAGGTCGTCGACCTAGGCGAGATGCTTGTCCCCTATGGCGAGTTCGCCGAGAACAACAAGACGCTCCCGCAGAGCCCCTGGTGCGACGAGTGGTGGGCGATGGTCGTCGAAAAGGCCACCGGGAAGGCCCCCGTCGTCCCGGCCACGGCCGCCGAGGCCTTCGAGTTCGCCGCGCGCACGGGGACGCCGCTCTCGCCCAAGTACAACCTCTTCTGGCATGATATCAGCGTCGAGTCGATCCAGCGCATCGCGCGCTTCGTCGAGGCGCACGGCCGCTGGGAGCCGGTGGCGTCGACCGCGGCGCCCGACATCAGCGCGCACCCTGAGGCCTTCACGCTCGCGCTGCCGCGGGCGCTCGCCGAGTCCGAGGGGATCAAGGAGCTCCTCCTCGAGATCGGCGCGCTCCACGAGTGCGACCTGCAGACGATCCGCCTCGGCCGGCATGCCTACGCCGTGGTGCGATGCTGCGGCCTCGATGTCGTCGACGGCAAGCTCGCGCGCGCGAGGCCGTTGGACGTGCCCGCGGAAGCGGCATGCCGGTACGTCTCGCAGCTCTCGGGCGTGCACGTCCGCCCGCGCGCGATGTTCCGCATCGGCACGCGCATGGGCCGCCCCGAGAAGGCCGCGGAGCGCAAGATGAGCCCGCCCGTGCACCTCCTGTTCCCGATCGGAATCGCCGGCGGCTCGCAGCGCCTCATGACGGACGCGGTGAAGGTCAACAAGATCGAGATCGAGATCGGCGAGCGCCGCTGCCCGAAATGCCACAAGTCGATGGTCACCTACCGCTGCGAGGAGTGCGGCGAGCACACGGCCGCCGTGCCGCCCAAGGGCCGCATGGAGGCGCGCTCGCTCGAGCTCCAGCCCCTCTGGAGCGCAGCGCTGGAGCGCCTGAGGATGGACGCGCCCGAGCAGGTGAAGGGCGTCCAGGGCCTCGTCTCCGCGGGAAAGTACCCCGAGCCCATGGAGAAGGGGATCCTGCGCGCAAAGCACGGGATGTTCACCTTCAAGGACGCGACCGTCCGCTACGACATGATCAACGTCACGCTCACGCACTTCAAGCCGCGCGAGGCGCACGTGAGCGTCGCGAAGCTCCACGAGCTGGGGTACCTGAACGATATCAAGGGCGAGCCCCTGACGCGCGACGACCAGACGCTCGAGCTCCGCGTGCAGGACATCATCGTCGCGACGGGCTGCCTCGACTACATGCTGAAGGCGAGCCAGTACGTGGATGAGCTCCTCGTGAAGCTCTACGGCTTCAAGCCGTTCTACAACTGCAAGACGCGCGACGACATGCTCGGGCACCTTTTCGTCGCGCTCGCGCCGCATACGTCGGGTGGCGTGCTTTGCCGCATCATCGGGCACACGAAAGCGCAGGCGCACTACGGGCATCCATATTTCCACGCGGCGAAGAGGAGGAATTGCGACGGCGACGAAGATTGCGTCATGCTCCTGCTCGACGGCCTCCTGAACTTCAGCCGCAGTTATCTCCCCAGCAATCGCGGGGGCCTGATGGATGCCCCCTTGACGCTCACGATGCGCCTCGACCCGAGCGAGGTCGACAAGGAGGCGCACAACGTCGACGTCGGCTCCAGCTACCCGCTCGAGTTCTACGAGGCGACCCTCAAGCACCCGGGCCCCAAGGACGTCGAAAAGATGGTCGACATGGTGGCGAAGCGCCTGGGGAAACCCAGTCAGTACGAAGGCTTCGGCTTCACGCACGACACGCACGACATCGCGGAAGGACCGCCCCTGTCCGCGTACAAGACGATCGGCTCGATGATGGACAAGATGACGGCGCAGCTGGAGCTCGCGGCGCGCATCCGCGCCGTCGACGCGCCCGACGTCGCGAGCCGGGTCATCGGCTCCCACTTCCTGCCCGACATGATGGGCAACCTGAAGGCGTTCAGCAAGCAGAGCATGCGCTGCACCAAATGCAACACGAAGTTCCGCCGCGTGCCGCTCACCGGAAAATGCCGCAAGTGCGGCAACCCGACGCTCACGATGACGGTGCACGAAGGCTCCGTGAAGAAATACCTCGAAGTGTCGAAGGAAGTGAGCGTGCGCTTCGAGCTGGACGACTACACGAAGCAGCGGATCGAGCATGTCTCCGACTCGATCGACTCCATCTTCACGAACGACCGGGTGAAGAAGGCGAAATTGAGTGACTTCTTCTAGGGTATTCTGGATTACCGAGAATGGTACTATTTATTACCGAGTTCGGTATTCAGGAATACCGTGGAGTTTGTTAACCGCGTCGCCGAGCTCGACGCCCTCCGCGGAGCGTTGGGCGAAGGAGTCCCGGCACTCATTCGGGTTTACGGGCGCCGTCGCCTAGGAAAGACCGAGGTCCTTCAAAAATTAACGCAGGAGCTCGGCGGCGTCTACCTGCTTGTGGACGACGCTGACACGACGCAGGTCCTCGCAAGCCTCTCCCGTCAGCTCGCGGTCGAGACAGATACCCTCGCGGTCCCATTCAGAAGTTGGGACGACTTCTACGCGCACCTGATGGCAACCATTCCAAGCAAATTTGTCGTGCTCGACGAGTTCCAGCGACTTGTAGAGAACGACCGGCAAGCCGTAACCCGACTCCAAGATCAATGGGACCGGCGCCTTCGCCGGGAGGGGCCGAGTATCGTTTTGTGTGGCAGCAGCGTCGGCATGATGCAGCGCCTCACGAGCGGTCGCAAGGGGCCACTCTTCGGTCGCCTAACTCGAGACTTGCGTCTTCGCGCATTCGACTACGCCGCGGTCAGGCTTCTCTACCCGGCGATCAGCGAGCTTGACCGGGTACGCCGCTACGCCGTCTTCGGAGGTACACCCTTCTACCATCAGTTCAGCGTCAGCCGCTCGCTTCCCGAGGCGATTCGAGCCGCCTTCCTCGAATCGACCTCACCACTCCGAGACGAACCCCAATCCTTGCTCCAATTCGAACTCAAGGCACATACACGTTACAACTCGATCTTGTACGAGATCGGGAATGGCACACATAAATTGGCAGAGTTGGAAAAGAAGATCAGCGTCAAGCATGGCGGCCTCGGACCGTACATGGAGGTCCTCAAGCACGATTTGGACCTCGTTGCGATGGAAGAACCAGTCTGCGGCATGAAGAAGCAGAATCGCTATGTCATGACGGATCCGTTTTTTGCGTTCTACTATCGCTTCATCTTTCGCGACCGACCTCGTCTCGAGCTCGGTCGCGTGGATGCGGTCCTATCAGACGTCCTGAAAGACCTGGACGGATACGTCGGACACATCTACGAAGACGTGGTGCGTCAGGCGCTCAAGACCATCAACGGTGGCGCAATACGGGGCGTCGAGATCGACTTCGAACAGATCGGACGCTGGTGGAACAAAGCCGGAGAGGAGTTGGACGTCGTCGCTCTTGGAGAGCGGGAGATCCTGGCTGGAGAGGTAAAGATGAACGCAGCGCCGGCCGGCCCCGCGGTTCTTCAAGATATTCTCCGCAAAACTGACTTGATGGAAAAAACCTATTCGAAGCCGATCCGACCGCTGATCGCTTGCGCGGGCGGGCTAACGCCCGAGGCGAGAATAGAAGCCGACAAAGCGAAGGCGATCACGCTCTCGCTCGAAGATATCAGCTCAATATTCGATGGACGGATCCCGTAGCGCGAAGAATACAGCTCAGTCTCCCCTGAACCGCATCGCGCTCCACACCTCGTCGAGCGCCACCTGTCGCACGCCCTGGATCTTGTTCTTCGCGAGCAGGTGCTTCCAAAGGATGTCGCGGTTGAGGTCGGTCCCGAGCTGTCCCGCCTTCGGATACGCGACCCACGCCAGGCGATCCTGCTTGGCGGCTTCCACCATCGGCGCGCACTTGGCGTCGACCTCGGAGAGCGCCTTCACGAAGACGAGGATCGCATCCGCCTTCGCGGACGTCGTCGTAGCGACGTCACCCAGGTCGACGTTCGCGGGCTTCCCGACGACGCGGAGCTTCATCCCCTCTTTCAAGTTCAGCTTCTTCGCGAGGCTCATGCAGCGGTCACGCGACGGCGCACGCTTCATGCTGCCGCCGCGCGTCGCAGGCGTATGCCCGCGCGTAGCCCGAAACATCGGACCCTCCAATATGCGCCGAAAGCTTGATGCCACTATAGCGAAGACTATAGTCCATGCCTTCCACGACGGTCCAGGTCGATACCGAGACCCATAAGGCCCTCAAGAAGGCGAAGAAGAACATGACGTTCGACGAGCTGTTCCGGCTCTATCTGGACCTCGTGCCGCCCGCTGAGATCGAGCGCGCGCGCAAGGAGCGCGATGTCGCCTACGCCAAGTGGCAGGAGGCCACCGCCGCGCGGATCCGCTCGAACCGCAAGAACAAGAGGCTCTTCTAGGTCCGATCGATGCCACAGTTCGAAGGTTGGGCCGACCCCGCGTTCGAACGCGAGCTCGCTTCGCTCTCGGCGAGCGAGCGCGCGAAGATCGTCAAGGACCTGGCCAAGCTGTCTGATGACCCCTTCGCTTCTGCCAATGTCCGTGCGGTCGAGGGAAGCCGATGGCCGGGAACGATCCGGCTGCGTAGCGGAGCGTTCCGGGTGATCGCGCTCGTCCTTCCCGCGCCACGCGTCATCCTGTTCACCGTCGTGTTCAGGAAAAAGCGTGAGAGCGACTACCTGGGCGCCATCGGTGCGCACGACAAACGAGTCTCGGCGCAAGGACCGCCCCTGGACAAGTTCCTCAGGCGCAGATAGTCTACCGTCCACTTGCGACATCGCACGCTTCATGCTGCCGCCGCGCGTCGCACACCGCATGCCTCCCCGTCAGCCCGGGACATCGGACCTTCCCAAGCTCGCGGCCCCGGCGCAGCGCGCCCTTGCCGCGGCGGGCGTGGCGCGACTCGCCGACCTCGCGCGCATGACGCAGGCCGAGGTGGAGGAGCTCCACGGCATCGGGCCGAACGCGATGAAGAGCCTGCTCGCCGCGTTCCGCGCGAAGGGTCTGTCGTTCAAGGTCGAGAAGCGGTGACGCGCTCGCCAGCGGGCCCATCGCGACCAACCGAGCGCAGGGACGCGCCAGGCGCGGACGCTTCGACGTCCGTCCCGGTCATGCCTTCCCTCGGCCGACGTGGGGCGGGTCATTCCCATGTCGACCCCTCGCCTCATCATCGTCGACGACGATCCGCTGGTCGCCTTGATCATCGTCGAGATCGCGCGTCATGCCTTCCCCGACGAAGGCGATCTCGAGACGGAATGCGTCCTCACGCCCGACGCGGCGATGCTCGCCATCCGGCGCGCAAGCGGCCGGCCCGGGACCAGGGTCGTCGTCATGAGCGACCTCAACCTTCCCCCGAGCCACCTCACGGGCCTGGACATCCTCGCGGACGCGAAGGCGCGCCTGCCCGATGCGAGGCGGGTGCTGATGACGGGCGTCGATCCGCTCGACCTGGGTGAGACGCTGCTTCAGGCGCGGCTCGATGCGTTCGTCCCGAAGCCGTTCGGCTTCGATGAGATGCGCGCGCTGCTCGTCTGGCTCGTGGAAGACCCGCGGTCCTCCCGGGGCGCGGCGACGGCTCTCCGCATCCCCGTCGCGACGAGCGTCCCTCAGGGAGGATCGATCGTGCTCCTGCGCGAGGCCGAACGCGCCTAGAGCTCGCGTCCTCGCGCGCACTCTGATCGGATCACGCAGGCGGCTCGGTCGTCCCCGCGGTCTCGTCCGCGGGCGCCGGCTCCGGCGTGGTCTCGCCGCCGTCCGTCGGTGCCGGGCCTGACTCCGGGCTAGGCGCCGGTTCCGGCGCGGGGTCGGGCTCCGCGGCCGGCTCCTCAGGAGGTGGCGCGTCGGCCGGCGGTTCCGGCTCAGGCGCGGGCGGCGTGCTCTGTTCCGTGGGCGCGGCGTCCTCCCACTGCGCGGCCGGCTCGGCCTCGGATGGCGCGGGCTCGTGCTGCGCCGCGGACGCGCTCGCGCGCGCGATCGGCGCCTCCTCGGGCGCGTCCGCGGGCGCGCCTCCCGGCGCGTCGACGCTCGAGGGATCCGGCTGGGAGAGGTTCGCGAAAAGGAGCAGCCCGCCCACGAGGATCAGGATGGCGACGAGGCGCTCCAGCATGCGCGCGAGGCCGTGTTCGGGCAAGTCGACGCTTCTGGAGCATCAGGCGACGCTTCGAAGACCGGAAGTGGCCCGTTCATGTGCCGGGAGGCGTAAGCCCCCGCGTTGAAGGTCGACGTCTGGTCCGACATCGCGTGCCCCTGGTGCTGGCTCGGGAAGGCGCACCTGGAGGAGGCCGCCCGGCGCGCGGGCGTGCCCATCGAGGTCGAGTTCCACGCGTTCGAGCTCCAGCCCGGCGCGCAGCGCGTGCGCCCGCTCTCCGAGTACGCTCGCGAGCGCTTCGGCGATCCGCGCGCGCTGGACGCCGCGCACGCGCGCCTCGCCGCCGCCGGCGCGCGCGTCGGCCTCGCGTACGACTTCGGGCGCGCCCTGATGGCGAGCACGTTCGACGCGCATCGCCTCCACGCCCTCGCGAAGGAGCGCGGCCTGGGCGGGCCGCTCGTGGAGCGCCTCATGCGCGCGCGGCAGGGCGAGGGGGCGGACGTCTCCGACCACGTGACGCTGCGCGCGCTCGCGCTGGAGGCAGGCCTGGCCGCCGCCGAGGTCGATCGCGTGCTCGCTTCCGATGCCTATGCCGACCGGGTGCGCGCGGACGAGAGGGCCGCGGTGGAGATCGGCGTGAGCGGCGTGCCCTTCTTCGTCTTCGACGACAAGCTGGCCTTGGGCGGCGCGCAGCCCGTCGAGGTGTTCGAGCGCGCACTCGCCGCCGCCGCAGCAGCCGGGATGGCGTGATGGCGCCGCCTCACGCCGCGAGCGATCTCGACAGCAGCGCGGGATCGATGTTGCCGCCCGAGACCACGCACGCGATGGGCGCTTCGAAGCGGTCCTTGTAGCGCCACGCCGCGGCGAGCGCCGCCGCGCCGGCGCCCTCGGCGACGACATGCGACTCCTTCGCGAGGTGCACGAGGGCGCGCTGGATCTCCTCGTCCGAGACCGAGAGCGCGCCGTCGAGCCGCGCGCGCAGGATCGGCCACATGTAGTCGAACACGCGCGTCGCCGCGATGCCGTCGGCGATCGTCTTCGGAGCACCGCTGTTCACGGGCTTGCCTTCGTTCCATGCCACGGGGAGCGGCCCCGCGCCTTCGGCCTGGATGCCGTAGACCTTGACGCCGGGCAGGAGCGCCTTCACCGCGGTGGCGACGCCGCACACGAGGCCGCCGCCGCCCACGGGCACGAGGACGGTCCTGATATCATGCCGTTCGCGCGCGATCTCCAGGCCCACGGTGCCCGCGCCGGCCATGACGTAGGGGTCGCCGAACGGATGGATGAACGTGGCTCCGTCCGCCCAGGGAAGATCCTGCGTCATCATGGCGTCCATGATCTCCTCGTGGGGGCGCATCTTCACGGTCGCGCCCATCGCGCGCATCGCGTCCACCTTGCGCGCGACGGCGCCCTCGGGCACCCACACGGTGCACGGCGCGCCAAGCTTGCGCGCGCTCCAGGCGACGGCTTGCCCGTGGTTCCCCGCGCTCACGGTGACGAAACCGCGCCGTTCCTCCTCCCCGCTCGCGCGCGACATGCGGTTCCACGCGCCGCGGAACTTGAACGAGCCGGTGCGTTGGAGCGTCTCCAATTTCAGGAAGATCTCGCGCTCGCCGCGAGCGCCAGCGAGCGGTGAGGACGCCCCCGCGGGCGCGTCGGAATCGCGACTCGCCGGGAGAAGGGGCGTGCGCCACGCGACGCCGTCGATCTGGCGCGCGGCGTCCTCGATCTCCTTGAGCCCCACGTCTGCGAGCGACCGCATCGGCCGGCGACAGGGAGCGGCCTCGATAAGCGTTCTCTCGCCCGTGCGGCCACAGGACCGAATGTCCGAGCGGGGCCAAAGAGCCGAAATCTTTGGAGAAAAGCTCCGGTCGCTTCGGCACCGTTTGGCGCTACGGTCCCCCCGGAGGGCGCGCGTGCGCCGGCACGAGGCTTAAGCACGGCTTCTGTGTCGGCACCGGCATGGATCCCGAGGCCAAGCTCGCGAACATGGGCATCACGCTCCCGAGCCCGCAGAAGCCCTTCGCGAGCTATCGTTCCGCCGTGCAGAGCGGCAAGCTCCTGTTCGTCGCCGGGCAAGGCCCCACACGTGAAGGGAAGATCCTCATGACGGGGAAGCTTGGCGACTCGGTCGACGTCAAGCAGGGGCAGGAGGCCGCGCGGCTCTCCGTCATCAACGCGCTCGCCATCGTGAAGCAGCACGCGGGCTCGCTTGCGAACGTGAAGCAGGTCGTCCGGGCGACGATCTACGTCGCATCGACGCCCACGTTCGTCCAGCAGCCGCAGGTCGCGGACGGCGCGACGGACCTCCTGAAGGAGCTGTGGGGCGAGGACGGGCTCCCCGCCCGCGTCGCCGTCGGCGTGCCCGTGCTGCCGATGGATATTCCGGTCGAAGTGGAGCTGGCGTTCGAGCTTCGTTAGGCTCATGCGCACGGGCGCGCTCGCGGCGCCGATGGTCGCCCCCGCCGCGGGTCTTGGCACCGCCGCCGCGTGGGGCGCGGGGGACTTCTCCGGCGGCCTCGCGGCGCGGCGGCAGCCCGTCGTCGTGGTCGTCTTCCTCTCGCAGCTCATCGGCTCCGTGCTCATCGGCGCGGCCGCCCTGCTCTCGCGCGAAGCGATGCCCGCCGCCACGGACCTCCTCTGGGGCGCCGCCGCGGGCCTAGCGGGCGCGGTCGGCGTGACGGCGCTCTACGCGGCGCTGTCGATGGGTCGCATGGGCATCGCCGCGCCCATCACGGGCGTCGTGGCGGCGGTGCTTCCGGTCGCGTACGCGTGGACGATCGCGGGTGCGCCCTCCGCGCTCGGGCTCGCGGGCGTCGGGCTCGCGCTCGCGGGCATCGTGCTCGTGAGCGGGCCGAAAGCCGAGCGCCCCCCGCCGCGAGTGCTGGCGCTCGCGCTCGTTTCCGGCCTCGGCTTCGCGTCGTTCCTGCTCCTCATGGGGCTAAGCGGCGGCTCGTACTTCTGGACGCTCACCGCGGCGCGCGGCGGCTCGGCCTTCGTGCTCCTTGTGATCGTCCTTGTCGTGCGCCAAACGTGGGGCAAGCCCTCGTGGTGGGTGCTCGGCGCTGCGCTTGGCGACACGCTGGGGAACGCATTCTTCCTGATCGCGGCGCGCCTCGGCCGCCTCGACGTGGCGGTCGTGCTCTCCGCGCTCTACCCGATCGCGACCGTATTGCTCGCCCGGCTCGTGCTCAAGGAGAAGCTCACGCGCACGCAGGCGTGGGGCGCGGCCCTCATGCTCGCGGCGATCCCGCTCGTGGCGCTGAGTTGAGCTCCGAACGGGGCCGAACGATGTCGTAGGTCCGAAGGCAGGAGAAGCTCACTTGGCCATCGTGTAGCCCTTCTTCTCGAGCCAGGCGACGGCGTCCTTCTTGTGGTCGCCCTGCAGCTCGATCACGCCGTCCTTCACGGTGCCGCCCGTGCCGAACTGATGCTTCAGCTCCTTGCCAAGCAGGCTCATGTCCACGCTCGGGTCGAAGCCCGAGAGGACGGTGACGTTCTTTCCGTAGCGCCTCTGTTCGATGCGTACGGTGACGAGGGAGCCCTCGAGTCCGAGGGCCTCGTCGAGGCCGAGCTCTTTTTCCAGATCTTTGAGCGACATTGCTCGACCCCCCGTTCGGCGTCACAGTATATGGAGGCTCGCCTTCCGTGCCGTCAGGCAGTTTTTTTCCCGCCGCCGCCCGCTCGGCGGCCGTGGACAAGAGCCGGCAACGCGACGAGGCGCGCGCCATCCGCCGCTCGATCGCGCCCACGGAGCGCGCCGCCCTCTCGGCCCGCATCGCGGATCACGTGCTATCATTGCCGGAGGTCGCGCAGGCGCGCCGCGTCGGTTGCTACGTCGGCGTGCGCTCCGAGGTCGACACGACGCTCCTCCTGCGCGCGCTGCTCGTGAAGGGCGCGCTGGTGGCGGTGCCCGTGACGCTGGGGGATCGCCTGCAGTTCGTCCGGCTCGATCACCCATGGACGCTCGCGCCTGGGGCGCACGGGATCCCCGAGCCGCGCCAGCCCTGGAGCGAGGTGCGCGGCGACGATCTCCAGGTCGTGATCGTGCCGGGAGTGCGCTTCGGGCGCGACGGCTCGCGCCTGGGGAACGGCGGCGGGCACTTCGATCGGTTCCTGGCCGAGCATCCGATGCCGCTGCGCATCGGGCTCGCCTTCTCGCAGCAGGTCGTCGAGTCGGTCGCGACCGAGGGGCACGACCAGGGGATGGACGTGCTCGTGACCGAAGAAGGGCGCGTGCGGGCCGAGCGCAAGCAGGAATAGCGGCCTCTTGCGGGTGCGCTTGCCCTTGCGCGGACCCCGCGTAGCCGGAAAGGCGCCAGCCACAAAGGCCTAAGATAGCCCCCCCGATGCCTGGCCCATGACCCGAAGCCTGGCGATCGCCGTGCTCGTCTGTTCCCTCCTCGCGGCCGGCTGCGTCCAGGCGCCCGACGTCCAGACCGCGGCCGTCGACGACGCGGCGGTCGGCGCGATGCACAAGCTCGTCTCGTTCACCCGCGCCGGCGTCGTCCCGACGGCGGCGGACTTCGCGGGGCTGCACGTCGAGATCGCCCCCACGGGCCTGTCCACGGGCGAGCCGTCCCTGGGCGTCACCTCGGATGGCGCCATCTACGTCACGCACGGCGACGGCGCCATCGCGCGCTCGACCGACCACGGCGCCACCTGGGAGGACCTGTCCATGAAGGACGTGATCCGCGCGCCCAAGACGAGTCTCGACCCGTGGGTCTGGGTCGATCCCGTCTCGGATCGCGTCTACAACGCGCCGCTCTACGTCGCCTGCACATGGGCCTCCTGGTCGGACGACGGCGGCGACTCGTGGGACTTCAACCCGATCGCCGGGTGCGGCATCCCCGCGCACGACCATCAGAAGCTCACCTCGTTTGGTGGCGAGGTCGTGTACTATTCCTACAACAGCTTCCGCGGCGAAGGCACGTGGGTCACGGCATCGAAGGATGGCGGCCGCACCTTCCCGCCCGGCATGTCGGTCCACCCCGACGACAAGTGCCACTCCGGCATCGCGAGCCCGGTCATCGCGGCGCCCGACGGAACCGCGTACTCGGGGCATCCGACCTGCGACGGCGTGAGCGTCGCCGTCACGAAGGACTCGGGCTCTTCCTGGTCCAAGCCCGTCGTCATCACCGACGTCGGCGCCGCGCAGGCGCTCGCCCACATGGTCGACGTGGCGACGGACGAGGCCGACCACGCGTACGTCACGTGGACCGGAGCGGATGGCGCCGCCTACATCGTCTCGACCACCGACGCGGGAGAGACGTGGAGCGCGCCCAAGCGCGTCTCCCCGCCCACGCTGGGCTCGACCGTCTACAACGTCATCACCGCGGGCGCTGACGGCAAGGTCGTCGTGGGCTTCCTCGGCACGGAGGACGACGCGACGAAGTGGGACACGATCGACGCGCAGAACGCTGCGGACACGACGGTCTGGAACGTCTACCTCTCCTACGTCGACATGGCGACCTCCGACGACCCCGTGGTCACGACGATCCAGGTCAACCCCGCCGACGATCCGGTGCAGATCGGCTGCATCTGGCAAAGCGGCGGGAGCAACCCGTGCCGCAACCTCGGCGACTTCATCGACCTCGTCCAGCGCGACGGCCGCCCGTACCTCGTCTACGCGGACGGGTGCGACGCGTGCTCCAAGAACACGGAGAGCCGCGGGTCCGAGGTCACGGTCGCGTTCGTCGAGGTCGGCCCCTCCCTCCTCGGAGGCGCTCTTGGTGCGCTCGAGGAAATGGCCGGCCACGACCACGCGCAGGCGGGCGCGCTGCTGGCGCTTCCGGAGCTCCGGTAAGAAGGGCGATCTGGGCCAGAGTTGGGAGCCACCCGCGCGCTCAAGCACATCGAGCGCGATGCGGTGGGCATGGACGACGCTCCGCGCATCCAGGTCGTGCACGCGACCGCCCCGGGCTGCCACTGGTCGTGGGGCTACGAGGCCGTCATGAACCGCCTCCGCATGGTCTACGGCGCCCAGATCGACCTGCACGTCCGGATCGGCTGCCCGTACGAGGACTGGGCCCAGTGGCTGATCGACTACGAGATGAGCGAGGACGAGGCCGTCGAGTGGATCAACGGCGAGGCCGCCGCCACGATGGGCGTGCCGCTTGCGCCCGTGAAGAAGGGCAGCGCGCCGCCCACCGTCATGCCCGCCTCGCTCGCGACGATCGCGGCGCTCCACCAGGGCGAGGAGACGGGGTGGCGCTTCAACCGCGCCCTGCTGCGCATGTACGCCGTCGAGGCGAAGGATCCCTCGAAGCCTGAACAGATGCAGGCCGCCGCGAAGGAAGCGGGCCTTGATATCAAGAGGTTCCAGGCCGACCTTACGAAGCAGGAAGAGCTGCGCGCCGAGTACGAGGAGCAGAGCCGCAAGGGCCCGCCGGTCCACGTCGGCTTCTACAATTTCGTCGTCTGGGACGGCGGCAACCGCCGAGTCATCCTCGACTATTCCTTCGACCCGCGCGACATCGAAGGAGCCATCGACTACCTGGCGGATGGCAAGCTGAAGAAGCAGAGGCCCACCGACATCGTCGGCTATCTCGCGCACCACGGCCTCGCGCCGCTCGCGGAGATCGGGCGCGTCTTCGACTTCTCCGACGGCGCGGCGGCGCTTGCCGCCGTCGAGAAGCTGGAGAAGGCGGGGAAGCTCGAGCGGGTGATGCTCGCCGGCGCGCCCCACTGGAGGGCGCACGCGTGAGCTGGACCTACACCGAGGAGTATTACAAGAGCTACACGCGCGACACGTGGAACGAGAGCGCGTCGCGCTACGCGCCGATCCGCACGAACCTCGACCAGTGGACCGCGCCGCTTGTTGCGCGCGCCGCGCCGCGGCCGGGGGAGCGCGTGCTCGACGTCGCGAGCGGCGACGGGGAGCCCGCTCTCACGATCGCGCGCCTCGTGCTTCCCGGCGGCAGCGTGCTTGGCGTCGACCTGTCCGAGCGCATGGTGGACGCCGCCCGCGAGCGCGCGAAGGCGGCCGCGATCGGCGGCGTCGATTTCCAGGTGATGGACGCCGAGAAGCTCACGCTTCCCGATGCGTCGTTCGACCTCGTGACCTGCCGCTTCGGGCTGCAGATCGTCACCGACCCCGACGCCGCGATCCGGGAGATGCTCCGTGTGCTCAAGCCCGGCGGCCGCCTCGCGGCGACCGTCTGGGGCCCGGCCCAGCGCTGCCCCGCGCTCCAGACCCTCGTGGGCCCGATGCTGGAATACGCCGAGCCCGACGAGACGGGCTACCTGCCGACGCCCTACGAGATGGGGGGCGACGGGGAGCTCGTCGACATCCTCGCGAAGGCGGGCTTCGAGCGCGCGATGGAAGATCGAGTCACGCGCGACTTCGAGTTCCCGAGCCTTGAGGGATACTTCGACGCGGTGCTGAAGGGCACGCCGCTCGGGCATTCGCTCTCCGAGGAGGAGCCCGCCGTGCAGAAGGACGTCCTCGCGAAGACGCGCGAGAACCTCAAGCGCTGGACGCGGCCCAACGGCTCCATCTCCGCGCCCGCGGAGGGCGTGGTGGTCTGGGCTAGCAAGCCCAGATAGGCCGCGTCCGCAGACGTCAGCGCAGTCCCTTCAGAAGGGCGCGCGACCGGCGGGCCCTTGCGTCGCGGATGGCGCGGACGGCGAGCCCAGCGGGTAGCCGGATGTTCAGCGCGGCGAGGACCTCCGCATGTTCCCGCGCGGCGCGCGCCGGCGCGCTGCCGGAGTCATGCGCCCCCAGCCGGCGGCTCGTCGAGCTGCGCCGCCGGCGCTTCCTCCGCCACGGCGGAAGCCACTGGGGCTTCCTTGTTGAAGTACCGGTCGTACACCTTCTCGAACCCCAGCGCGACGATGCCGTTCGTCGTCGTGTTGACGCCCGTGCGGAACTGGTCGGAGAGGCCGACGCTGAAGCCGAACCAGATCGCGATGAACGCGGCTTTCGCGTCCTCGGGGATCGGAAGGATCTCGGAGACGACGGGCGGCACGACGGCCGCCACGCCGCCGGGGATGCCGGGCACGCCGAGCGTTACGATCTTGATCGGGATCAGGAGGATGAGAAGGTCGACGAAGGTGGGCCGGTAGCCCACGAGGATCGCCGCCATCGCGGTGAGCACGAAGCTCGCCATGATCGCGCCGTCGAGGTTCACCGTGGCGCCAAGCGGGATGACGAACTCGCGGATCTCCTTGCGCACCTTGAGCCCCTCGCCCGTGCGCTCCAGGTTCACGGGGATCGATGCCGCGCTGGAGGAGGTGGCCCACGCGAACGGGTAGACGTACGCGAAGTACTCGCGAAGGAAGCGCTTGAGCGAGAAGCCCGTGAAGTAGCAGATGCCCACGATCGCCGCGACCATGAACACCGCGAGCACGATCACCTGCAGCGCGACGGTCGCGAAGTAGAGCGCCACGGGCGTGCAGAGCACGTTGAACGCGCACACGCCTGGCCCCGCCGTCGCGAGCCCGGCCTCGCTCGAGGCGACGGCGCGCGCGATCGCGGTCGGGATGAAGATGCCGATCCCGAAGAGGAGGTACGGGAACGCGACCTTGAGGCCGCGGCCGACGTACTGGATGCCGTCGCGGCCGACGATCGCGAGCACGTCCATCGTGGGGCGCGTGAACCATGCGGCGCGCTTCCACTTGCCCAGCCAGTGGAGGAGCGTGACGCTCCCCGCGGCATAGAAGACCGCGATGAAGCTCGGGGAGCTGTGCGTGAGGAGGAGCGTCTCGACGCCGATGGACTTCAGCGTGTCCGCGAACGTCGCGTCGCCTGCGGACCATGAGAGACCGAAGAGCGGCACCGTGAGCAGGATCGCGAGGAGGCCGGCCGCGAGCCCGATCCCGGTGAAGACGATCGTGGTCCACAGCGCGAAGCGGCCGGCCTTGCCGTGGCGCAGCATGTCGACGATCGCGGCGCTGATGGTGAAGAAGATGATGTAGGGCGCGAGCCAGGCGAGCCCCTTGAAGCCGGCCCCGACGGCCGTGCCGATGAACCCGAGCTGGTCCGGGAAGAGCGTGCCGAGGACCATCCCCGTGGCGAGGGCCAGCAGGCCCCAGACCGCTCCCGGGACCTTCCTCAGCGAGAACGCCATCGTGGCACCGACCTCGTTGCAGGCTATTTAGCGCCTCCTGCACGTTCGACCCGATGTCAGGGAGGACCGAACGACCGAACGATCGCGGAGCGCCGATGCGGCTCATGTAACCAAATGGCTACATTTTTTCTTTGGCGCTTCGGGGCCGTTCGGCGCTCCGGTCCCTGTGGCACAGGTCCACAACAAGATACTTAGACCGCTTCCCAGTCCCAGGCGAACATGAAGGTCCTCTTCACGGCCGCGATCGCGCTCCTCGTCCTCGCTGCGGGCTGCATCACGACCCCCTCCGAGACCCCCGCCGCGGCCGCCGACGTCCCCATGGACCTCGCGTCCACGGCGGCCATCGTGCACGGCGCCGCAGGTGCGGCCGTCGCATGGCCCGCGGGCCTCGTCGCGGCCGCGGGCGGCGCGTACCACACGGGCCTGCCCGCCGCAGAGCCGACGATCGGCACGACGTCGGACGGCTCGATCTTCATGACGGCGAACACGATCAACCCGACGTGTGCGACGGTCTCGTGCCCCGCGCTCCCGTACGCCAACTTCAACGCGGGCCCCACGCTCGTGCGCTCGCAGGACAAGGGCCAGACCTGGGTGGACGTCTTCCCGAAGCTCCCGACCGGCGACAGCTACAAGCTGCGCACCTGGGACCCGATGGTCGTCGTCGACCGCGCGACCGACCGCGTCTTCATGGACGACATCTACCCGATCGGCTGCGGCTTCATGTCGTGGAGCGACGACGCGGGCGAGAGCTGGATGCACAACCCCGCCTCGTGCGGCAACCCGAACGTGAACGACCACCAGACCGTCGGCACGGCGAAGCCGCGCATGCTTCCCACCACGATCTACCCCAACCTCGTCTACCGCTGCGTGAACAACGGCGCGCTCTCCGCCTGCGCCGTCTCGCTCACCGGCGGACAGACGTTCCTTCCGCAGATCCCCGTCGCGCCGCAGTCCGGCTGCGGCGGCATCACCGGCCACCTCGAGTCCGACTCCGAAGGCCGCATGTTCCTCCCGATGTCCTGCCCTGGGAACGCGGCCGCGCTCGCGATGACCGAGGACGACGGGCAGAGCTGGTCCATCCTGACCATCTCCGAGGAGAACCCGTCGCACGGCCTCCACGTCGACATCGCGATCGACGAGGCCGACAACGTCTACGCGCTCTGGGAGAGCGAAGGGCTCCCCTGGTTCGCCGCGAGCACGGACCACGGCGCCACGTGGACGAAGCCCCTCATGGTCGGCGCGCCCGGCGTGACGCTCATCAAGTTCAATGCGATCGACGCGGGCGCGCCCGGCAAGGTCGCCTTCGCGTACGTCGGAACCACGATCCCCGACGCGCAGGAGCTCCCCGGCTCGCAGTGCGGCGCGCTTCCCGCGCTCCCGTGCTCCGACCCCGAGGAATGGGCGAGCGCGACGTGGAACGCGTACGTCGGCGTCATGACCGACGCGCTCTCGGCCGCGCCCGTCATCCAGACCGTCACGGCGAACGACCCGGCCGACCCGCTCGCGCGCGGCGCATGCGCCGACCGTTGCCACGGCATGACCGATTTCATCGACATCCGCATCGACGCCGAAGGCCGCCCCTGGGCGAGCTTCGTCGACGTGTGCGTCGCCGAGTGCGTCACGGACGCCGAGACGCTCTTCGATGGCAACCTGGGCCTCGTCGCGACGACCGCCGCGGGCCCTGCGCTGCGCGGCGAGATCGCCGCGCTCCCCGTCCTCGCGAAGCAGATCGAGGCGAGCGAATGAGGCTCCACGCGATCGCTCTCGTCGCCACGCTCCTCGCGGCGGGCTGTTTGACGAACGCGCCGAGCGCGACCCAGGACGCCGCCATCCCGGACGAGCTCATGGGCGTCGTCGGCCGCGCCGGCGTCTTCCACGACGGCGTCGCTGCGGGCGTCCCCGCGGCGCTTGGCGGCGAATATCTCACGGGCGCGGCAGCGACCGAGCCTACGATCGGCGTGACGCCGGAAGGCGTCGTGTTCATGACCGCCATGATGAAGAATCCGACCGGCCGCAACCAGCCGACGCTCATGCGCAGCATGGACAAAGGGCAGACCTGGGAGGCCGCTGGCCCCATCACGCACGTGAACACGAACGACCCGATGGTCTACGTCGACCCCGACACGGGCCGCGTCTTCATGAGCGACATCCTGCCCCTCTCCTGCACGTTCCTCTCGTGGAGCGACGACGCGGGCGAAAGCTGGACGACGAACCCGTACGCCTGTGGCAACTCGCAGGTGAACGACCACCAGACGATCGTCGCCGCATGGCCCCGCACGCTGCCTGTCTCTCCGCTCTACCCGAAGATCGTCTACATCTGCACGAACGACGTCGCGTACCTGGCGTGCGCGACCTCGCTCAACGGCGGCCTCACGTTCGGCCCGCAGATCCCCGTCGACCACGGCCTCGACGAGGGCCAGCAGATCCCCGTCTGCGGCGCCATCTTCGGCCACATCCGCGCAGGCCCCGACGGCAAGGTCTACCTGCCAAAGTCCGACTGCAGCATCCAGAGCAGCGCGCCCTCCTACTACGTGACGGACAACGACGGCCTCACCTGGACGAAGCACATCATCGCGCCCGACGCGCGCGTCGCAGGGCACGAGGTCGGCTTCGCGATCGACGAGGAGAACAACCTCTACGCGACGTGGCCCGGCGAGGATGGGCGACAGTACTTCTCCGCGAGCGCCGCCGACAGCGGCGAATGGAGCGCGCCGCTTGATATCACCGCGCCCGGCGTGACCGCCACCGACTTCACGGCCATCGCGGCGCGAGGCGTCGGCAAGGTCGCCTTCGCGTACATCGGCAGCACGGTCGAGGAAGGCTACGAAGGCAAGGGCACGGGCAACGCCGGCCTCACCGGCGACATCCTCGGCCAGCCCGCGCTTCCCGAGTGGGACGACGCGACCTGGAACGCGTACATCGGCATCATGACCGACGCGCTCTCCGGCAAGCCCATCGTGCAGAGCGTCACCACGAACGACCCCGAGGACCCCGTCGCGAAAGGCCTCTGCGGCCGCACGCGCTGCCACGGCATGAACGACTTCATCGACATGGTGGTCGACGCCGATGGCCGCCCGTGGGTCGCCTTCGTCGACGTCTGCCACGACGAATGCGTCGCAGCCGAGAAGCCCATGTCGGATGGCGCCATCGGCTTCGCGGGGACGACCATCAGCGGCCCCGCCCTCCTCACGGACGCGAAGGAGCTCGCCGCGCTCGCCCCGCCGCCCGCACCGTGAGCCAAGTTCGCCGGAACCGTCATAACCCCCCTGGGCTTCGCTTCGTCGATGACCAAGCGCGGCGTGGCCTGGCAGATCGCCCACTGGGCGATCGCCCTCGCGCCGTTCGTCCTCGTCCTCGCCCTGTCCGTGTGGGGGTACGGCCGCTACGCCTGGGTCCCCTTCGTCGCAGGCGTCCTCTGCCCGGTCGGCGCGGCCCTGGTCGGCCTGCAGGTCAAGCGCGACCGCGACGAGCGGCGCGCACGATGAGCGCGGCGCCCACCAACGCGATGCAGGCGACCGTCGGCGGAAGCGGCGTGCACCGGGCTCCTTGGATCTTGCCACAGCCCAGTGTGGATGGCGTCACCAGGTCCACCGGATTCCCCACGAGCCCGGTGCGATGTGCGAAGCAAGGACTTTGCGCCCTACGGGCGCGCCTCACACGCGCACGATGCGCTCGCGCGGCACACCGAGAGCCTCGAAATCCTCGGGGTTCGTCGTCCACAGCTCGTCGCCCGGCTGCACATGGCCCGCGATGAACGCATCGTGTGAAAGCTTGCGCCAGACGTCGTCATCGAGCGCGGCGGTCGCGACCGACGTCGCTTCGGGCTCCCCCATCGCCTCGACGTCGACGTGCGCGCGCACCAGCGTGCGGCGGAACGCCGCCACGTCGAGCCCGTCGCGACGGACCTGGCGCAAGCGCTCGGCGAGGGCGACCACGGGCACGACGATGTCTTGCGGGCGCTCGGCGAGGCGCGCGAGCGCTTCGGGATGGTAGAAGACGCCTGTGTCGACGACGATGCGCATGCGATCACTTCCGCGCGCGGAACTCAGGCGGGATCTCGCGGATGAACTCCGCAAGCTTCGAGAGGTTCTCCCGCCGGGCGCGCACGCGCTCCAGCAGGTCGATGCCCTCGCGGAGGACATCGCTCTCCGTCCGCCCCTCCTGCTTGGCGATGCGCTGGACGATCGCGGCGCGCTCGGGCTCCACACGGAACTTGAGCGAGGACTTGCGACCGCGCTGCGGTTTGCTCGCGGGCTTCGACCGCTTCGCCTTGCGAGCGACAGGGGGCATGGGCGACGTTTGTCCCACAACTACATAAGTTTGTCCCACAGGTCGGCGAAGCCAAAGCCCTCATAGCGGCCTTGGCGGATGCGCGCCGCGTGACCCGCGCGCCGGGAGAGGAAGCCTCCGTCGCCATCCTCATGGACTTCGAGAACGCGCGCGACGCCTCGCTCCAGCGCGTCCTCGCGGAGGCCGCCGCGTTCGGCCGCGTGATCGTGCGCCGCGCGTATGCGGACTGGACGCGCCACGCGAAGGCGCAGAACGCGCTGCGCGAGGCCGGCTTCGAGGAGCTGCACCAGTTCACCTCGGGCTCGGGCACGAAGAACGCGACCGACATCCACCTCGCCGTCGACGCGATGGACCTGCTCTACACGCGCCCGATCGATACGTTCGTGCTCGTCACGGCCGACAGCGACTTCGCGAAGCTCGCGCGTCGCCTCCGCGAGGGCGGCAAGCGGGTCGTGGGTCTCGGCAGCCGCAAGCGGGTCGGCCGCGCGCTCGTCCAGAGCTGCGACCAGTTCATCTACTACGACCAGGCGCCGGCCGCGCCGCCCGTCGAATCGCTTCCGGAGGCCGCGTACGCCGAGGAAGCGCTGGCGGGAGCCAAAGCAGGGGCGCCGCGCGAGCAGGCCTCGAAGCCCGTGAAGAAGGACGTGAAGCTCACGGAGCGCCACAAGACCGTGCTCGAAGGGATGCCTGCCGCGACGGACGACGAGGGGCGCGTCTATGGCGGCCCGCTCCACGAGAGCATCCGTCGCCTCACGCCGGACTTCAGCTACCGCGATTACGGCTTCTCCTCGTTCCTGAAGTTCATCGAGTCGCTGGGCCCCGTGATCCGCGCGCGCCGCGACCCGGACGCGAGCGACTTCGTCGTGTGGGTCGACAGCGCGTACGAGGATGCGCTCCCGCGCGAGACCGTACGCGACGTTCCGACCGAGGAGCCGGACGTGGGCCCCGAGCTCGACGTCGACATCCAGGCGCACATCCACCGCAAGTGGAAGGACCTCATGGCGGATCGCAAGCGCCTCGCAGGGAGCCGCGCTGCCGAGGTCGTGGCGGAGGAGTACGGCGTCGAGCGGCTCGCGGACACGCCGCTCAAGGACCTGCAGGGCGTGCTCGACGCGGCGCCGGAGCTCGCGAAGCGCTGGCAGCGCGAGCGGGCGTCGCTCATCCCGCGGAAGTGATCGCGTGACGCACCTCTCGGAGGAGCGCGACATCCCCGTGCCGCCCGAGGTCCTCTGGCGCATCCTGTCGGACACGAAGCGCTGGCCGCAGTTCTACGCGACGCCTCATGAGCGCTTGCACCTGCGCAGCGTCGAGCTCATCGACGGCACGACCGAGGACGGGCCGGGCGCAAAGAGGCGGATGCACTTCCTCGGCGTCCCCGCATGGGACGAGCAGGTCTCCGCATGGCGCGAGAACGAGTTCGCCGCGTGGCTCGGCATACGCAACCCGGGCCTGAAGTACTGGCAGCAGCAGGTGGAGCTCATCCCCCACAAGGCGGGCTACACGACGCTGCGCTGGGACGTCTACTTCAGCCTCGGCGGCCCGCGCGCGTTCAGGAAGTGGTTCAAGCGCACGATGGAGGACATCGTGGTCTCGTCGCTCGAGCGCGTCGAAAGGATGGCGCTCGACGAGATCAAGCGGGGATAGGGGCGCGCTTGGGCTTGCGGCCCATCGCGAGCCAGGCGAAGATGCCGGTCCACGCGACGAAGAAGGCCCAGCCGGCGTTGGCGTGCGTCCACTGCAGCGCGGCGGATCCCCACTGGTAGCCCACGAGCGCGAGCACGACGAGGCGGATCACGTTGATCGCGTAGACGCCGAAGAGGCCGATCGCGCACCAGAACGCGCCGCGCCGCCAGTCGGGCTTCTCCGTGACGATGAACATCAGGAGGATCCCGCTGAAGAGGCCCATCGCCTGCAGCCCCGAGCACGCGGCGCCCACGTTGAGCGACATCGAGCCACGCGCCGTCGGGAAGACGATCACCTGCCCGTGGACCGTCGAAGGGAATCCGATCCCATCGAGGATCAGCGCCATCGGCGTCACGAGGCCGTAGACGATGAAGAGCTCGAGGGGCGTCGCGCCGCCGAAGCTCGTCTTCGTGAACGCCTGCGCGGCCCACACGGCGAGCGGGGCTCCCGCGACGGGGAGCGCCCACGCGACGGGCGTCGCGACGCCGGCGCGATCGACGAAGGGGGCGAGCGCCACGAGCAACAGGCCAAGCCCCACGAGCGCGATCTCGGGCGGCGCGAAGGTCGAGTGCCGAAGGAGGTTGAACGCGAGCACCGCGCCCGCGATCGCGGCGCCGGCGAGTCCGACGGCCGCGCGCGGCAGGCGCTCGATGCGCGCGGGGCGCGCGAAGAAGAGGAGGAGCGCGCCAAGCGCCGCGAGGCCCGCTCCGAGGAGCGGCGACTCGTGGGGCACGACGCGGAAGAGGATGAAAAGCCCCTCGCCCAGGCTCGCAAGCCCTAGCAGGCTCATGATCCGGGCGAGGGTGGGGTTCATGGGTCCGACCTGCTCAGCTGCGGCGCTTGCGGTACATCACGGAGCCCGCGATGGCCACGGAGCCCAGGATGCCCAGAGCGAGCGGCGCGGCGCCGGGGAAGAAGGGCACTTCTTCGCACTCGTCGGCCGGGACGTCCTCGGAGCAGGGGGGCGGCGTGCAGTCCTCGGTGCACGGGTTGCAGTCGACCGTGCACGGGTTGCAGTCCTCCTGGCACTCGGTCTCGCACGGGTCGACCCAGAACATCTTCGCCTTCGCGAAGTGGCTGCCGTCGCCGCCGGGGTGGCCGTCGTTCGTGTACGCTTCGACGCGGTAGTGGCCCGCCGGGAGCTGGTACGCGCCGTTCAGGAAGTCGTACTCGCCGTCGCCATCCGCGGTGCCGGTCCAGTCGAGGCCGTCACCGGTGGGCGTGACCTCGCTCTTGTCGCCGGTGGGCGGCCAGGAGTAGAAGACGAGGTATCCGTCAGGGTCCTTCATGTTGAAGCCCTCGATCCAGAAGTCGCAGCTCACGTGCGGCTCGTTGCGGACCTCGGGATCCGCCGTCTCGTCGTCGTGGACCTTGATGGTCCCGCGGTTGTCGTCCTTCGCGGCGGCGGCCGTGCCGAATGCGGCAAGGCTGCCCACGAGAAGGAGGGCGATCAGGCATGCGTAGCGTGCGCGGTTGGTGTTCATGGCGAACCGTGCACTCGATTCTCTGCGCACGCCGGATTGCCGGTTATGGTACGTGGCTCCGGAGGCGCTTCTTGTCAAGGAGCGGTGGTGGAGACAGGAATGAAAAAGGGAAACAAGAAGAATGAAAAGGGGAACAAAGAAGGAAGAAAGTGGCCCCCGTGATATCGGGGGCCCTTGGCGCCCAAGCAGCTTCAGCCGCGGCGGCGGTACATGACGGTGCCGACGACACCGGCGCTACCGATCACGCCAAGCGCGAGAGCCCCCGCACCCGGGAAGAAGGGCACCTCGGTGCACTCAGGCTCCTCGACGAGATCGTCGGGGTCGCCGCACTCGTCATCACTGCACTTTTCGTCGTCGTCGCTCGTGGCGACGGAGACGTTCTCCACCGCGTCGTCGCATTCTTCGTCATCGCACTCTTCGTGCTCGTCGTCGCTCGTGGCGACGGAGACGGTCTCTTCTGCGTCGTCGCACTCTTCGTCGTCGCAGTCCTCTTCCTCGTCCTCTTCGTCATCGGCCGACGCCAGCTGGACATCGTCCTCACCGTCGTCACATGCCTCGTCGTCGCATTCGTCCTGCTCGTCGTCCACCTGCGCGGCGAGCACCTGGTCCCCCTCGTCGCAGTCTCCCTCGTCGTCCTGTTGGGCGAGGGCAGGGCCGGAGAAGGCAAGAAGGAGTGCGGCTAGGAGCGCAAGCAGGGTCGTGGTCCGGGTGGTGGGAGTCATGTTGACCGTGCTCGAACGTTCCAGGCGCGGAGAATGCCGATTCTGGTACGCCGGACCCGGGATCGTTCCGCGTCAAGGACCTGTGATGCGGACAAGGAGGCGTGGCGAGCACGCTACGCCAGGCAGGCCGGCGCGGCCAAACGCTTAAAGACCGGCGCCCCCTCGTTCGCCCGACCCATGCCCGAGGACGACGAAGCACCCCAGGCAGACCCCTCCATCGCCGCGATGGAAGAGAAGTGGCTGCGCTACTGGGAGGAGACCGGCATCTACCGGTTCGACCCGACCTCGCGCAAGCCCGTCTACAGCGTGGACACGCCTCCTCCCACGGTGAGTGGCAGGATGCACATCGGGCACGCGTACAGCTACAACCAGATGGACTTCACCGCGCGCTACAAGCGCATGCGGGGGCACAACCTGTTCTACCCGTTCGGGTTCGACGACAACGGCCTCCCCACGGAGCGATTCACGGAGAAAGCCGTGGGGAAGAAGCTCAGCGACGTCGGACGCCAGGAGTTCATCCGCCTCTGCCTCCAGGAGACGAAGAAGGCCGAGGAAGCCATGGAGACCTCGTGGCGCCGCATCGGCACCTCGTGCGACTGGACCCTCGTCTACCGCACGATCGACAAGCCCGTGATGCGCGTGAGCCAGGAGTCGTTCCTCAAGCTCTACGGCGAGGGACGCGCCTACCGAGCCGAGCGCCCCGGCATCTGGTGTCCGGAGTGCCAGACCGCGATCGCGCAGGTGGAGACGGAGGACAAGGTCCTCCCGTCGACCTTCAACGATATCAGCTTCGATCTCGTGAACGACCTCGGCATGACCGAGAAGGGCATCGGCAACGAGCACCTCGTGAACCGCAAGATGGTGCCGGGCCCCGAGGCCAACAGCAAGCCGCGCGAGGTCGTGAGCTATCACCAGGGCGCGGAAGGCAAGCTCGTGATCTCCACGACGCGCCCCGAGCTCATCCCCGCATGCGTCGCCATCTTCGTCCACCCGGACGACGAGCGCACGCGGCACCTCATCGGGCGCAACGTGCGCGTGCCGGTGGGGAACAACATCGTGCCCGTCCTCACGAGCGACAAGGTCGACAAGGAGACCGGCACGGGCGTCGTCATGAACTGCACGTTCGGCGACCAGACCGACATCGACTGGTGGGCCGCGAACTCCCTGCCGCTGCGCACCGTGATCGGCCCGAAGGGCACGATGACGGAGGCGGCCGGCAAGTACCAGGGGCAGAGCGTGGCCCACGCGCGCGACCACATCCTCGCCGATCTCAACCGCGAGGGGCGCCTCCTCGCGCAGAAGAACATCGAGCACACGGTAAACGTGCACGAGCGTTGCGGGACGCCGGTCGAGTTCCTCGTCACGAAGCAGTGGTTCGTGAAGTACCTCGACCTGCGCGGATCGTTCCTCGCGCGCGGCGAGGAGATCCGCTGGCACCCGCCGTACATGAAGGTCCGGTATGACAACTGGGTGAAGGGGCTGAAGTGGGACTGGTGCATCTCGCGCCAGCGCTACTTCGGCGTGCCCTTCCCCGTGTGGTACTGCGAGGCCTGCGCCGAGCCCAAGCTCGCGCGGCCGCAGGACCTGCCAGTGGACCCGACGGTCGACAAGCCGCACGGCACGTGCGACGAGTGCGGCAACGCCGTCTTCCGAGGCGAGAGCGACGTCATGGACACGTGGGCGACCTCGTCGCTCACGCCGCAGATCGCGATCCTCGCCGCCGCCGAGCGGCTGGGCGTGAAGAACGCGCGGCTCGACGACGTGAACGACCACCCGAAGCTCGCGCAGTTCCTGCCGATGGACGTCCGCCCGCAAGCGCATGAGATCATCAGCTTCTGGGCGTTCAACACGGTCGTGAAGGCGCACGCGCACCACGGCAAGATCCCGTGGACCGACGCGCAGATCTCCGGCTTCGTGAAGCTCGGGAAGGGCAAGAAGATGTCCAAGTCCAAGGGGGACATCGTGGAGCCGCTCGACGTCATCCGCGACTACTCCGGCGACGCGCTGCGCTATTGGAGCGCGACCGGTGCGAACCTGGGAGAAGATATCATCTGGAACCCGAAGGAGCTCACGCGCGCGATGCGCCTGTTGACCAAGCTCCGGAACGTGCAGGCGCTCATCTCGAAGGGTTGGAGCGAGGGCGCGAAGCCCGACGCTGTGCCCTGGGACCAGCTCCACCTCGTGGACCAGTGGATCCTCGCGGAGTATGCGCGCGTCGTGGAGGACGCGACCGCCGCATGGGACGCGTTCGACTACACGAAGGGCATGAAGGAGACGGAGAACTTCCTCTGGCACGTCTTCGCCGACCATTACCTCGAGCTCGTGAAGGCGCGCCTCTACGCGGGCGACGCCAGCGCGAAGCACACGATGTACACGATCGGCCTGGGCCTCGTGAAGCTCTTCGCGCCCGTCGCGTGCTTCGCCTCCGAGGACCTCTTCCAGGAGCACTACCGCAAGCAGGAGGGCGACGCCAGCGTGCACGTGGCCGCATGGCCCGCCGCCCCGAGGACGGACCCGGCCGCGCTCGCGGCGGGCGCGGTGGTGCGCGACGTGGTCGCCGCCGTGCGCAACTGGAAGTGCCAGTCC
>DATLCC010000128.1:0-26987 GCA_035526585.1 Thermoplasmatota archaeon
GCCCACGCCCGCGCCCGCGCCCACGCCCGCGCCCGCGCCCACGCCCGCGCCCGCGCCCGCGCCCGAGATCTGGGGACACCGCCCGCCGGGCGGGCGCGCGGGCGAGCAAGAGCGCGCGGGTCCGCGTGAGATCCAAATCCGCGCCCTTAAGTGCCGGCCGAGCGTCAAACAGGTCGGGAATGCACTGCCCCTCACAGGAGGGCTCACTCTGAAGTCTCTTATCCAGGACGCTATCGCGCGCGCCAACGGCGGCACCCAAGTTCCTCTCGCCCCCCAGCAGGTGTGGACGCCCCCGGCTGCGGTGGCCGCTCCCGCACCCACTCCCGCCGCCCGCCCCGCGCCCGCTTCCGCGCCCGCGCCCGCGCTGGGCACCTCGGACGAGGATCTCCAGGCCCTCATCGGCGGCCTGAACACCAAGATCAAGGTCATCGGCTGCGGCGGCGGCGGCAGCAACACGATCTTCCGCCTCCAGCAGGCCGCCATCGAGAACTGCGAGCTCGTCGCCGTGAACACGGACGCGCAGCACCTCCTCAACATCAAGGTCCCGACGAAGGTCCTCATCGGCCGCGCCACGACGCGCGGGCTGGGCGCGGGCGCGCTGCCGCAGATCGGCGAGAAGAGCGCGCTGGAGGCCGACTCCGACATCCGCAAGGTGCTCGAAGGCGCCGACATGGTCTTCATCACCGCCGGCATGGGTGGAGGGACGGGAACGGGGAGCGCGCCGGTCGTCGCGAAGATCGCGCGCGAGATGGGCGCGCTCACGATCGCCGTCGTCACGATGCCGTTCAAGGTCGAGGGCGCGGTCCGCATGGAGAACGCCGAGGCCGGCCTCGCGCGCCTGCGCGAAGCGGCGGACACGACGATCGTGATCCCGAACGACAAGCTCCTCGAGATCGCGCCGAACCTCCCGCTCCAGGCGGCGTTCCGCGTGGCGGACGAGGTGCTGATGCGCAGCATCCGCGGTCTTACCGAGATGATCACGAAGCCGGGCATCGTGAACCTCGACTTCGCCGACCTCAACACGGTCATGAAGAAGGCCGGCGTCGCGATGATCGGCCTGGGCGAAAGCGACTCCGAGAACCGCGCCCGCGACGCCGTCGAGGAGGCGCTCTCCAGCCCGCTCCTGGACGTCGACATCAGCCACGCGTCCGGCTGCCTCGTCGAAGTGACCGGTGGCACCGACATGACGCTCGCGGAGGCGCAGGAGGCCGTGCAGCTCGTGCACGATCGCATCGGTCCCGACGCGCGCATCATCTGGGGCTCCAGCGTCAACCACGCGATGGGCCGCAACGTGCGCGTCATGGTCGTCGTCACCGGCGTGCGCTCGCGCCAGGTGCTGGGGCCGACCGCAGCGCAGCGAGGCGCCGGCGTGCCCGCAGGCACGTCGAGCGCCGGCGGCAGCGGGTCGCTCCCGCCGCAGAGCAAGCCGACGCTCGTGCGCGACCCGCGCGTGGCGACGAACGCGGTGACGGCGCGGCAGACCAAGCCGGCGGACGTCGACTTCGTCATCTAGGACTCGTAACCGTTCGGTTACGCGTCCTTCGGGCGCCGGCGAGCGTTCCAGAAGGCTGAACCAACCCCCGCCGCTGGTCGCACGCATGCTTCGTGCGTTCCTCCTCGTTGCGCTCGCGCTCGGTCTCGCGAGCGGCGCCCTCGCGGCCACCCAGACGCCCGAGGACGGCTGGACGGCGACCACGCTCGCGAAGGAGCTCGAAGGCCCGGTGGACCTCGTCTTCGGCCGCGACGGCACGCTCTACTACGCGGAGCTGGACACGGGCAACGTGCGCGCCATCCCGCCGGGCGCGCGCGCGCCGCTCGCCGACCCCCTCGCGCACGTGGACTCGTTCCGCGACGAGAACGGCGGCCTCCTCGGCCTCGCGGTCGACCCGGACTTCGCCCACACGCACGCCTTCTTCGTCTACTACTCGATCCAGAAGGCGAGCGGCCCCGTGAACCGCGTGAGCCGGCTCGACGCCGCAGGCGAGACCGTGCTCGTGGACGACATCCCGCACTTCGAGCGCCACAACGGCGGGCGCCTCGTCTTCACCGGCCCGGACTCGCTGGTCGTGACCACGGGCGACAACGAGAAGCGCGCGCCGGCGCAGGACGTGAACAGCCTGCTCGGGAAGACGCTCCGCATGACGCGCGACGGAAAGCCGGCGCCCGACAACCCGGACCCGACGAAGCTCATGTACACGCTCGGCCACCGCAACCCGTTCGGTCTCGCCTACGACGCGGAGAACGGCGTGCTCTGGGAGACGGAGAACGGCCCCGCGAGCGATGACGAGGTGAACATCCTGCGCGCCGGCCAGAACTACGGCTGGCCCGAGCGCGTGGGCATCACGAACAGCAAGACGTACATCGATCCCGTCGTCGAGTTCGACAAGACCATCGGCCCCACCGGCGGGACCGTGCTCAAGGGCGACTTCTACTTCGGCGCGGTGAACGACGGCAAGGTGCGCCGCGTGCACCCGGACGGCGCAGGCCACTACGCCGACTCGGTCGTCTGGGACGGCGTCATCGCGCTCGACGTCGAGGCTGGGCCCGACGGCAACCTGTACGTCTCGTCGTTCAACGATATCACCATCCTCACGCCGCCCGGCGGCTCGCCCCCCACCGGCGCCCCGCCCGTCGCGACGCCCTCCGCCGCGCCGCCCACCGGCGCGCCTCCGACGGGCGCGCCGCCCGCGACGAGCCCGCAGGAGTCGGGGGCGCCGGACGCCAAGGCCCGCATCCCGGGCGCCGGCGTCGCGCTCGTGGCGGGCGCGGCGCTCGTGGCGCTCGCGGCGCGAAGGCGCAACGGATGAGCGCCGAGCCCCTGTGGGAGACCGTATGGGTCACCGCAGCGATGATGGAGCGGCGAGCCCATCGGCGGACGGTCCCATGAGAGCCTTGCTTCTCGCAGCGGGTGCGCCCTGACGCTCGGAGGCGCTGCGGCGGACGAGTGCGAGCCGACGACGAGCCACACCTACGGCGCCGCAGGGTACTACGTCGAAGAGTCGTACGTGACCGGATGCGACCCGGAGTGCATCGGCTACCTCTACGTCTACGAAGAGTCGAATGGCATCGAGGGACTGCAGCGCCAGGACGAGGTCCACGACGACACGTGCGGCGGCGCCATCCCGGGCGACCGCATCGTCTTCTGAGGTCGGAGCCGGCCTGACGCCAGCGCAGCGTTCATGAACCCCGCGGCCGAGCGGTGCGCATGCGTCTCGCCGCGCTCGCGCTCGCGGTCCTCCTCGCCGGCTGCTCCTTCGCCGACCCGATGAGCGAGCGGAGCGTGCGGGTCCCGCCGGTGCCGTGCGAGCCGCTCCGTGTCAGCGCATCGGCGCCCTCGATCGCGGTCGGTGAGCCCGTCGACATCCACGTCACGGTGCTCAACTGCGGCGAGGAGGCGATCGCGCTCGAGATGTGCGGCTCGCCGGTCACCGTGACGACCGAGCGCTCGGGGCAGACGTTCTTCGTCGTCGGTCGCGTCGCGCCCGAGGCCGCGACCGACCGCGATCCGCGCGCGTGCCCCCTCGACACCTGGGGCGTGCAGCCGATGCTCATGCCGGGCGCGGAGAGCGCGTCGACCTACCGATGGAACGGCACGTTCTCCACGGACCCGTGCCTGAACCTGCACGACGTCCCCGAGGACGCCTGCCGCGCGTGGGTGGCGGCCGCGCCGGGCGCGCACGAGCTCGTCGCGCGCGTGGCGGGCTTCGTGGGGCGCGCCTCCATCGACGTGCGCGAAGGCCCTGCGTGGCCGGCGCCGAGCGGGCCGTGCGGCCTCGCGCTCGACGTGGAGCCACAGGACATCCTCGTCGCGCAGGACGCGCGCATCGTCGCGACGCTGCGCAACTGCGAGGAGGACGACCTCGTCATCGGCGAGAGCTCCCTCTGCGGCACCGGGAACGGGTTCCACGTGACCGCGGAGAACGGCACCCGCGCGTACCGCATCGGCACGTCCGGCGCGGCGCCTGCGGCCGACGCGGAGCAAGGCTGTCTCCACATGCTCCCCTCGCCCCGCGTCATCTTCCCCGGCGCGACGGCGCGCGTCTGGTTCGGCTGGAACGGCACGACGTGGGGGGAGACGCGCTGCGCCGACGAAGCAGGGTGCGAGAGCGACGTGCGCGCCGTGCCGGGCGACTACGTGCTGCGCGCTGACGCCACCGACGCGCAGGGGCGCACCTATGCCGCGACGGCGCGCCTCGTCGTGGGCTGACCCCCGCCTTCGGAGGGTTGATGTGGCATCAGGTCGAAGCGGGAGCGATGTGCGCCACCACGTCCGCCTGCGACTGCGAGCTCTACCGAAGCGACCGCAAGCACCGCAGCAAGGACGACAACCTGTTCTGAGTCCCAAAGGCTCAAGTACGAGCCCCTTCTTCGCCGCACTGAACTCCCTTAGGTTTCCCTCTCTCGCGCCGCGGGAGGAGGCATCGGAAGGGGCTCAGAGCTGAGCGCCATGGCGAAGAGCAAGACGAGCGAAGACCTGCCGGAAGTCACGATCACGCCGGATTCCAAGTCCGGGATCTACGCGCTCAAGACCACGATCAACCAGGAGAAGGCCGTCGGCGACATGATCGCCCACAAGGCCAAGAAGCACAAGGTCGGCATCGTCGCCGTCCTCTCCCCCCCGGAGCTTCGCGGCTACGTCCTCATCGAGGCGTTCGACCGTGACGCGCTCGAGAAGGTGATCAAGGGCACGCCCCACGCGCGCGGCCTCGTGCAGGGCGAGACGGCGCTCGCGGAAGTGGAGCACTTCCTCACCCCGAAGCCCGCCGTCGCCGGCATCGCGGAAGGCGACATCGTCGAGCTCGTCGCCGGCCCCTTCAAGGGCGAGCGCGCCCGCGTGCAGCGCATCGACGCGGCCAAGGAGGAGATCACCGTCGAGCTCTTCGAGGCGATGGTGCCGATCCCCGTGACGGTGCGCGGCGACAATGTCCGCGTGCTGCAGAAGAAGGGCTGACCCAAAAGTGGTGGCACGAAGAGGGGCTTGCCCCTGAAGGTCCTGGCCTCACCGAAGCGCGTACACCTGGCCCAGCGTGCCGGCGATGCTGAGCACGAGCGTGGCCCACACGGTCGCGTGTCCCTGCCGCAGGTCGTCGAGGTGGATCAGGGCGAAGAGGCCAGGCAGGATGCACGCCACGAGAAGGACCCAGTGCTGCTCGTTCACGAGCGCCCACATCGTGACGAGGCCGTAGCCCATCGCCGCCACGAGGAACGTCCACCACGGATATCCCAGCGCCTGCGCCTCGCCCGCCTGGGTTTCGATGCCCGCGCGCATCATCGTGATCGCGATGGTCGCCGCCGCGAGCGCGTCCGGGATGCTGAAGCGCATGGTCGCGGAACGCGATGCCGTTACAAACCCTTGCTGCTGCAAGTGAACGCGCTCAGCGTGGCTGCATCGCCCAGAAGCGCGCGACGTCGGCGGCCACGTCCTGCGAGGGCTTTGGCGAGAAGTCCGCCGGATAGGAGGCCCGGTAGGAGCCCCAGCCGAAGCGCTTGTCCAGGAGGACGACGACGCCGCGGTCGGTGGGACCGCGGATCATGCGCCCCGCGGCCTGGAGCACCTTGTGGAAGGTCGGGTGCACGTAGGCGTACGGGCGGCCGAGGCCGGGACCGAACTTCTTCTCGTAGAAGTTGATCAAGCTCTCCACCTCGAGCGTGGGGCTCGCGAAAGGCAACCCCACGACGACGACGCCCTTCAGCAGGTTGCCCTCGTAGTCGTACCCTTCCGAGAGCGAGCCGGATTGCACGCCCAGGAGAAGCGCGTTGTCGAGGCCGCGGCGCATCTGCTCGACGAGCCCTTCCTTCTCGCTCTTGTCGAGGCCGCGCTCCTCGGCGATGACCTCCTTGCGGCCGCGCAGCGCGAGCTCGACGGTCGGGCGCACCTGCTCGAGGATCGCGTAGCTCGGGAAGAATGCCGCGACGTTGCCCGGCGTCGCGAGCGCGACGCTCGCGAGGCGCTCGGCGATGTCGCTGTACATCTGCGGCGTGCGATCCTTGTAGCCGGTCGTCACGTTGCCGTCGACGATGACAAGGCGGTTCCCCCGTGGGAACGGGCTGTCGTAGACGCGCTCCACGCAGCGCGCGGGGTCGAGCCCGAGCACGTCGCGCGTCATCTGCGTCGGGAAGAGCGTGCCGCTCATGACGACGCTCGCGTGGATCGCGTCGAAGACGGGCTTCGCGAGCACGGCGGGGTCGAGCACGTGGTAGCGCAGGCTCGGCGTGGGCTCGCGCTCGAGGATCCGCGCGATGCCGCGGCGCTCGTTCTTCCAGTTGGAGAGGAATTGGTGAAGCTTCAGGAGCCCCGACGAGTCGACCTTGTACTCGGTCTCGTAGCGGCCGATCGCGTCGGAGAGCTCGTCGAGGAAGTCGTCGTACGTCGTCGCGACGAGCGTCATCGCCCGTTTCGCGAACGTCTCGGTGATCGCGCCGTGGAGCTCGTCGCGCGAGACGTAGCGCTGCGAGCCGCGGGCCACGAGGTCTTCGCCAGGCTCCGCCTCGACCGTCTTGTCGGCGAGGTCCGCGAGCACGGTCGCCAGCGCCTCGATGCGGCGCTTCAGGAGCTCGTCGTTGAGGTCCTTCGCCTCGTCGAGCGCCTCGTCGAGCACGTACTCGTCGAGGCGGATCGTAAGGTGGTCGCGGATGCGATCCGGAAGGTTGTGCGCCTCGTCGACGACGAGGATGACGTCCTTCATGTCGAGCTTCAGGCGCTCCTGCATCTGCGCGCGCAGGTCGCTGAAGAAGTAGTTGTAGTCGCAGACGACGACGTGCGCCTGCGCCGCGAGGTCGAGCGCCGCCTGGTGAGGACAGACGACGCAGTCGGTCGCGGTGATGACGAGCTCCTCGACGTGGAGCGGGCGCTGCTTGAGGAGCTTGATCGCGCCTTCGTTCTTGTTCTCGAAATACTCGCAGCTCTTCGAGACGACCTCGCGATGGCAGAACTCCGCGAAGCGCTTGGAGAACAGGTCGCGCGCCTCGCGACGAGGGCACATGTCCTGCTTCGAGATCACGTCGGAGACGACGAAGGGGACGCCCGCCTTGTCGCGGATGGCCTTCAGCGTCTCCACCGCGATCTTGTGCTGGCTCTGCTTGGAGGTGAGGAAGAAGATGCGCTTGTCGTGCGCGAGGGCGTACGCCATGAGCGGCGCGAGCGTGCTCACGGTCTTCCCGAGCCCCGTGGGCGCGTGCGCGAGGAGGTGCTTCCCGTCCATCGCGGCTTGCGACACGTCGGCGATGAACTCGCGCTGCCCGTCGCGGACGCTCCCGAACGGAAAGAGGTCCATGCCCGGCGGCACCTCGATCTTGTCGGGCGGAGGCAGGATCTTCGGCTCGCGCGGCGGGCCGGTCGCCCGCGCGCGCTTGTCGGCGTTCGGGATGTGCGGGCGGGCGACCGCGGCCACTTTGGCGGCGGCGCTCGCCCGATCGGGACCGCCGGCGCGCTTGGCGAACCAGGCGAGCGGCGCGTCGTCGGTGCCGACGCCGTCGCACTTCGCGCAGTAGGTGGTGATGCGCTTTCCCACGGTGCGTCGGGTGAGGAGACCCTTGCACGTAGGACAGAACACGTCTTCGCCAGGCTGGGCCCTCAACATGAAGGTTCCTCGCGCGACGACAGCGGCGTGCCGTGAAGGATGAGATGGAGCTCGGCCTCGCCGATGCCCTTGTCTGCGGCCCGCGACACGAGCTCCTCCCACGTGAGGCGGCCCGCCTCGGCGAGGATGAGGAGCACGATCTGGTGGCCTTCCGGAAGGGGATCGGTGATCCCGCGGGCTGGACGGCGGCGACGCACGGAAGCCATGGGGCTCTCAGGGGGATATGAGGTTTCTCCGGGCTTCACTCGATGTCGTGCGCGAAGGGGCCCTACCCGTCCTCGGGAGCCGGCGTCGGGAACGCCGTGCCGTCTCCGCGCCAGTACTGGTAATACGCGTCGTCGAGGGGCGGCGCGGCCGCTATCCCGAACGCCTCGTTCCAGTGCCGACCCCAGTGGGGGCGCGCTCCATCTTCGTCGACGAAGCCGTACTCGTCCGAGAGCGTCCAGCTCGCCCACACGCGGCCGCCCTTGCGCGCCACGCGCGGGTCCGCCGCGAGCGCCGCGACCGCGCGGCCTACGAAGAGAGGGGTTTCGCTGTGCGCGAAGTGGGGCTCCTTCGCCCCCGCATCGCGCCACGTCGCCTTCGTGACGCCGAAGTGGGCGAGCATCTCCTCGCTCCGCAGGAAACCAGGCGTCACGCAGAGCGCGGTGACGCCACGCGGCGCGAGCTCGGCGTGCATGTCGAACGCGAGGCGCTGGATCGTGCTCTTCACGAGGTCGTAGTAGAGCGAGCCGCGGTACACGCCGTGGTCGCCGTCCGTCACCTCGACGAGGAGCCCGCGCCCTTTCCCCACGAGAAGCGGCACGCCGTGGCGCGCCGTGATGAGGTGCGTGTGGATCGCCGTCCGCATCATGGCGAGCCCCTTCTGCGCGTCCATCGCCCAGAACGGCTTCCCCCATTCGGTGAGCTTCTCGCCGCCCCAGATGTCGTTGACAAGGATGTCCAGCCCCCCGCTCTCGCGCCTCACCCGCGCAAAGAGCGCCGCGACCGCCGGCTCATCGAGGTGATCGACGCGCGCCGCGATGCCCTGGCCTCCCGCGGCCGTCACGAGCTCCGCCGTCTCCTCGATGGTCTCCGGGCGACCGAGCCCACCGCCGGGATCCGCGCGCGACGTGCGCCCCGTGCACCACACCGTCGCTCCGGCCTCGCCCAACGCGGTCGCGATGCCGCGTCCCGCGCCGCGGGTGGCGCCCGCCACGAGGGCGACCTTTCCTGCGAGCGGCTTCATGGCATCATGTCTCCGACACGTAGAGGTCGAGCGGCGCGCGCGAGACGAGCGTGCCGTCTGCGCGCTCCAGCGCGAGCCGCCCGCGGAACGTGAACGAGGTCTTCCCCGCGGGGAGCGCCGCGACCCACGTCCACGTCGCAGTGGTGCGCGTTCGAGGCTTCGCGACGACGCGCGCAGGCTCGAAGGCGAACGCGAAGTCGACCTGCTTCGCGAGCGGGCCCTCCGTGAGCCCCTCGACCACGAGCGCGACGACCTCCTCGCCCTCGCTCGTGTTCTCGATCTTCGCGCAAAACTCGAGGCGGTCGCCCACCCGCGCGCTCTTCTTCACGGGCGCGGGGCCGCTTGTCGCACGCAAGGCCATCCGTCGCCGCAGCCTCGGGCGGGCACTTGTCCTTGTCGCCCTGCCGGTCGTCTCGCCGCTCGACGCGTCCCTACCGACCGGCGGCCTCGCCGACTCGCGTCGGCGCCTCGCTCGCTTCGCTCGTTTCGGCTCCCCCCGAGGCGCGCCACAGCTCCTCCACGCGTCGGACGGTGTCGATCTCATCGGGGCGCTTGTCGTGTCGCCAGCGCTCGATGCGAGGGAAGCGCAGCGCGAAGCCGCTCTTGTGGCGCTTGCTCCGGGTCACGCTGTCGAAGGCGACCTCGAGGACGATCTCCGGCCGCACGTAGTGGATGTTGCCGCCGTAGCGCTCGATGGTGAGCGACTTGAGGATCGTCGTCATCTGCGCGATCTCTTCGTTCGTAAGACCGGTGTAGGCCTTCCCGACGTTCACGAGCGCGCCGTCCTCCGCGCGGACCGCGAACGTCACGTCGGATAGGAGCCCTGCGCGCTTGCCGTGGCCAAGCTCCGCAGCGGTGACGACGACGTCGAGCGTCGCGAAGGCGCGCTTGAGCTTGAGCCACGCCTGGCCGCGCTTGCCGAAATCGTACGCGCTGTCGCGCCGCTTGAACATCAGCCCTTCGTTCCCGCGGGCGCGCGCCGCCTCGAAGTCCGGCGCGACGAGCGGCGAGATCCCTAGCGCCCCGGTGAGCGGCAGCGCCTCCAAGGTCGCGCGGCGCTCGGCGAGAGGCTTCGTCCAGAGCGGCTCGCCGTCGATGAACATGACATCGTAGGCGACGTACCTCACGGGCACCTGCTTGCGCAGGAGCGCGCTCACGTCCTTGCGTCCGAGCCTGCGCTGCAGCAGCGCGAAAGGCGCTGCCGTGCCATCGGCGCGCACGGCGAGCACCTCGCCGTCGAGCACCAGCTCGTGCGGGATGCGGCGCGCGGCCTCGACGAGCTCGGGGAATTCGCGCGCCGCCTCCAGGGTGCGGCTGAAGAGCTCGGCGCGCCCGTTCGCCACGTGGAGCTGCGCGCGGATGCCGTCGAACTTGTCCTCGACGAGGTACTCGGCGACCTCCGCCGGAGCCTCCTCGACGGGGCTCGCCAGCATGAACCCGAGCGGATGGAAGAGGCGGAAGGGGGTTTCCTGGAGCCGCCCGCCCTTGGCGAGGAGCGCTGTTTCGCCGATGTCGCCCGAGAGCATGTTGGACATGCGGACGTCCGCCACGTCGCGCTCGAAGGCGCGAGCGACGGCCTCCTCCACGAGCGATTCCGAGAGGCCGATGCGCATCCCTCCGGTGATGATCTTCGTGAAATACTTCGCTTCGGCGGGCGTCATTCGCCGCCACGCGGCCTCGAGAAGCGTGGCCTTCGCGGCGGCGGGCGCGACCGCGATGCGCGCGAACCGATCGGCGACGTCGAGCACCGTCACCTCCGCGCCCTCCGCGCGCCCCGCCTCGAAGAGCGTGCGTTGCGCCCCCTGCGCCTTGGGCGGGTACGCTTCCATGAGGAGCGCGAGCGTCTCGCCCGTGTCGCCCGTCGCGCGGTGGCATGCGCTCCAGACGAGGTCATCGATGGGAAGGAGCGAGAGCGAGGCCTGCCGCAGCACGGCCCATCCAAGCTGCAGGACGCGCGCATCCACGCGCCCGAACGGCGCTCCGCTCGCGAAGCGCGCGACGTGCGGCAGGCTTGCCTCGTCCGCTTCGCGCAGGAGGCGGGCGATGATGTCGCGCTTCGCGTGCGTCCCGCGCGTCGAGACGACCTCATCGAGCGCGGTCGCGACGTCGAGGAACCTCACGCGCCCTCCAACGTCTGCTGCGCGCCCGAGGGCCCCGCATCTTCCTCGCCGTGCCCCACGAGGAGCGGCGCGGAGGGCACGCCCGCCTTGTTGAGCACGTGCGCGAGCACGTCCGAGTAGCCGTGGTTCGTATAGGCGCGCTTCGGCTTCACGCGCGAGACGATCTCCAGGAGCCCTGGGAAGTCCGCGTGGTCGGAGAGCGGGAAGAGCATGTCCGCGTCGAGCTGGACGCGCGACTTGGAGAGGCGCGCCCAACCGGAGCAGTACGCGATGCGGTGGTCCAGCTTCAGCACCATCGGATGCTCCTGGAACGAGCCCGGGACGACGAGCGCCGCGTTCTTCACATGCCCCGCGACATACGCCTTCGTCTGCGCGAAGTGGATGCCGAAGCGCTCGTACGCCTGGCACATGTTCCACACGGCGCCGTGCGCGACCGTGGGCACGCCGCGCCGGTCGAGCGCGGCCAGGATCTCCTGGCTCTTGCCCAGCGCGTACCCGAGGAAGACGGGGATCGCGCCGTCGGCGAGCACGCTGCGCGCCCATGCCGCCATCGCGTCGCCAAGCTCCGCGTAGTCGGGGAAGCGGTAGATAGGAAGACCGAAGGTCGATTCCAGGATCAGCTCGTCGGCCTCGACGAACTCGGCCTCAGGCGTCGTGAGCGAATGGCGCACCTTCGTGTCGGCGGTGTAGAGCAGCGTCTTGCCGTCGGGCGCCTCGATGAGCGTGAGCGCGGAGCCGAGGATGTGGCCCGCGGGAAGGAGCGTGACCTTCGCGTCCCCGATGCGCACGGGCTCGCGCCAGGGGATCGCGGTCGTCTGGACGAAGGGCGCGCGGATCCCCATGAGGTGGCACGTCTCGGGGGACGCGTACGCGTGCCGGGCCTCCCAAGGGATGTGGTCGCCGTGCGCGTGCGACACGACGCTCGCGTAGCCGGGCGCGCTCGTGTCGAGGGCGAGCTTCAGCTCGGGCAGGAGCACGCCGCGCCCGACCGTGTCCACCTTCACGTCGCTCCATCGGGCGCGCTTCGCATATCTTTGCTGGCGCGCGACCGCGGAGCTTTTCGGGGGGCCGCGTATCGCGCGCCGTGCCTCGGGCGCGCATCGGATGCACCGGCTGGTCGTACCCGGATTGGGTCGGCCCCTTCTACGCTCCGGGGACCCCGCCGACCGAGTGGCTGCGCGCCTACTCGCGTGCGTTCGACTTCACGGAGGTCGACTCCTCCTTCTACGCGGCGCCGTCGCGCGAGCGCGCGGCGTCGTGGGCCCGCGCGACGCCGGACGGATTCTCGTTCTCGTTGAAGCTGCCGCGCGCGATCACGCACGACGCGAAGCTGCGCGACACGGAGGACGCCGTGGGCTCGTTCCTTGCAGCCCTTGCCCCGTTGCGCGTGGAAGGGAAGCTCGGGCCGTGCGTCGCGCAGCTTCCGCCCAGCTTCCGCTACGAGGCGGACGCGGAGGCGCTCGCAGCGTTCGTGGGCGCGTGGCCGCGCGACGCGCCGCTCGTGGTCGAGCTGCGGAACCGCTCGTGGTGGCGCGAGGAGACGTACGCGACGCTGCGCGACGCGGGCGTCGCCCTCGCGTGGAGCGTCAACGAGACCGGGCGCACGCCCCCGGTGCGGACGGCCGACCTCGTCTACGTGCGTCTCGTGGGCGACCGCGCGCTCGACGAGACGGGCGGCAAATGGACGCACGTGCAGCGGCGCCAGGACGAGGAGATCGAGCACTGGCGCGGCGTGCTGGGCTCGATCCTCGAGAACGATCCCATCACGACGTGGATCGTCGCGAACAACCACTTCATGGGTTTCGCGCCCGAGACCGCGCGAGTCGTGGCGCAGGCGCTGGGCGTGCTCGCGCCCCAGATCGAGCGCGTGTCGCGCAAGGAAGGGCAGCGGGGGCTGGGCGACTTCGCGCGCGAGTGAGCGGCGCGGCGGGCAGGATTCAGCGCCGCCGCCCGCTCCAGTCGACCACGATCTCGCCGAGCTTCACGACCTTCCACACGGGGTTCATGCCGAAGCGGTACGGGATGTGGCGATAGCTCGTCGCGTCGAGGATGACCATGTCGCCGACCTGACCCTCCTCGATCGTGCCTCGGTCCTCGCGCGCGAGCGCGGCCGCCCCGTTCACCGTCGCCGCCGCGAGCGCCTCCGCGGGCGTCATGCGCATGCCGTGGCATGCGAGGCTCATGGCGAAGGGCATGCTCTCGGTGGGGCAGTTCGGGTTGTGATCGGTCGCGATCGCGACGAGCGCGCCCTCGTCGATGAGCGCGCGGGCGTTCGCGTATGGCGCGTGGAGCGAGAGCGCGGTGCAGGGCAGGAGCACGCACGCGACGTCCGCATCCGCGAGGAGTCGTCTCTCCTTGGGCCCGGCATGGAGGAGATGGTCGGCGGAGACGGCGCCAAGCTCGGATGCGAGGGCGCTCCCTCCCGAGAGGGCCAGCTCGTCGGCATGGACCTTCGCCCGCATCCCTTCTTGGACGCCCGCTTCGAGGATCATCCTCGACTCTTCCGGCGAGAAGACCCCCTTCTCGCAGAAGACATCGATGAACTCCGCCATCTCGGCGAACTCGGGCACCATGTCGCGGGCGACGTGCTCTGCGTAGCTCTTCGCGTCGTCGAACTCGGGCGGGACGGCGTGCGCGCCGAGGAAGGTCGCGACGATGTCCATCGGATGGCGCTCGTCCGCCTCGCGGATCACCTGGAGGAGGCGCTTCTCCGTCTCGAGGTCGAGGCCGTAGCCGCTTTTCACCTCGCACGTCGTCGTGCCATACTCCATCATCGTCGAGAGGCGCGCCATGAGCTGCTTGAGGAGCTCCGCCCGCGTGGCCTCGCGCGTGAGGCGCACGGTGTGCAGGATACCGCCGCCCGCGGCGAGGATGTCCTCGTACTTCGCGCCTTGGAGCTTCAGCGCGAACTCGTCGACGCGGTCCCCGGCGTACGCGGCGTGCGTGTGGGCGTCGACGAAGCCGGGCACGACGCTGCGGCCGCCCACGTTCACCTTGACAGTCCCCTCCGGCACGTCGCGGAAGAGGCGATCGCTCGGCCCCACGTCCTCGATCACGCCGTCCTCCACGAAGACCGCGGCGTCGCGCTGGATGCCAAGCTCGTTCATGTCGTGGACGCCGCGCCGCGGCCCGCCTTCGAGCGTGCAGAGCTCACCGATGTTGTAGAGGAGCAGGGACTCGGGCATGTCAGAGCCCCCCCAGCAGCTTCATCGCGACGAACGCCGCCGCGCGGCTCGTCTGGTGGTCGCGATCGAGCGGCGGCGCCGTCTCCATGATGTCCGCGCCCACGAGGTCGCAGCGCTCGCAGATGCGATCGATCGCGGCCAGGAGCGTGCGCGTGTCGACGCCGCCGGGCGTGGGCGCGGAGACGCCGGGGGCGTGCGCCTGGTCGAGGACGTCGATGTCGACGCTGAGGTACACGCCGTCCACGCCCTCGGAGGCGACGTCGATCGCGTGGTCGATCACGCTCACCCCTTCCCTCATCCATTCGTTCGCGCCGAGGATCGTGCCACCCGCCTTGTGCACCTTCTGCGCGTACGCGTGCGCGTTCGCGAAGTCGCGGATGCCGACCTCGACGAGGTTCGCGCCTGGAACGAGGCCCAGGTCCAGGAGGCGCCCGAAGCTCGTGCCGCTGTTCGGGACGCCGCTGAAGTCGCGCACGTCGAGGTGGGCGTCGAGGTTGATGATGCCCATCTTCTGGCGGCGCCCCTCGTGCGCCTTGACGAGGGGAAAGGTCAGGGAATGGTCGCCGCCGAGCGCAAGCGGCACCTGCCCCGCGTCGAGCACGGCGAGCGCGGCGGTCTCGGTCGCCTGGTGGGCGCCGGCGACGTCCATCGGGCAGCGCACGTTCCCCCAGTCGCGCACGCTGACCTGCGAGGGCCCCCCGCTGAGGCTCCATGGCTTCAGCTTCGCCATCTGCGCGCGGATCGCGTCCGGCCCCTCGCGCGCGCCTGGGCGCCCGAGGACCGCGCCGTCGAAGGGGATCCCGAAGAGGCCCACCCTCGCGGGGCCATCGGTATGCGAGACGACCTGCGCGAGGAAGACGTCGTTGGGGTCCGACGGGCGCGCGGACCATGCCGCCGCCGTCGAGGAGAAGAGGCTCCCCTGCACGCGCGGGGAGCAGCGGCGCCGCGGATGAGGCTGTCGTCCTTGCCGGGCTTGGCCCAGCGAAGCCGTTCACCGATAGTCTTCGATGATCTTCGAGTAGTCCCCGTGCTCGAGGTCGAGGTGCACGAGCGAGTCGACGCCCTGCAGCGCCTTCATCTGCGATTCGGGCGTTGGCCTGACCTCGCGGTACAGGATGCCGTTGTACAGGTTGCCGTCGATGACGCGGCTCATCGCCTGTTGCTTCGAGCTCGCGTCGTGCTGCACCTTCACGCCGTCGATGGTCGTGAGGGAGTCGCGGTAGAACTGGTACGTCTGCACCTTGTTGAAGGTGACGCACGGGCTGAACGTGTTCACGAGCGAGAAGCCAGGGTGCTTGATGGCCTCCTCGTACATCGCGGTGAGCCCCTTCATGTCGCCCGAGAAGCCCTGCGCGAGGAAGCTGCCGCCCGAGGCCAGGAAGAGCGCCAGCGGATTCACGGGCGCTTCGTAGTTGCCGTGGGGCGTGGTCGCCGTGACGAAGCCCAGCTGCGAGGTCGGGGACACCTGGCCCTTGGTGAGCCCGTAGATGTTGTTGTCCATCACGATGTACGTGAGGTCGACGTTGCGGCGCGCCGCGTGCACGAAGTGGCCGGCGCCGATGCCGAAGCCGTCGCCGTCGCCGCCGACGACGATGACCTTCTGCCCCTTGTTCGCGAGCTTCATGGCCTGCGCCGGCGGAAGCGCGCGGCCGTGGAGCGAGTGATAGCTGTAGGACTTGATGTAGCCCGAGAGCTTGCCGCTGCATCCGATGCCGGACACCACGGTGACCTCGTTGTTGTCGTAGCCGAGGTTCGCGAGCGCGCGCTGGAGCGCAGCGAGGACGCCGAAGTCGCCGCAACCCGGGCACCACCAGGATGCCGTCGTCGTCTGCCAATCTTTGATGGTCTTTGCTGCGGGGGCGGACATCTAGAGGGCCTCCTGGATCTCGTTCACGATCTCGCTCGGGCGGAACGGCGTGCCGTCGTACTTGAGGATCTTGATGACCTTCTCGTGGCCGCCGATCTCCTTCTTCACGAGCTCGGCGAGCTGGCCCGAGAAGTTGCTCTCCACCACGAACACCTTGTCGCAGCCGGCCATGAAGTCCTTGACCTCCTTCGAGGGGAAGGGCCAGAGGACCTTGATCGCCATCCGCTTCGTCTTGAGGTCCGTCATGCGCGCGGTGGCCTCGTCGACCACGGCCGTCGTCGAGCCCCACGTGATGACGCCGATCTTCGCGTCCTTCGTGCCATGAACCTCGACGAAGGGCGTGTCCTTGGGCGCGCGCTTCGCGAAGGTGTCCAGCTTGAGCTGGCGCTTCTCCATCTTGCGGTTGCGGTTCGTGCGGTTCTCGGTGATGACGCCGCGGTCGTCGCTTTCGGAGCCCGAGGAGAGGAAGAGCGTGTTCGGGTAGCCTGGGATGGTGCGGGTCGAGACGCCGTCGTCGGTGAACTCGTAGCGCTTGTACGTGTCCGGGACGAACTGCGCGGCCTGCTCGCGCGTGAGGAGCTTGCCGCGGCGGATCTTCACGCGCTTCACGTCGAGCGCGTCGATGGGCGAGTTCGCGATGGCGAGGTCCTGGTCGATGAGGAAGAAGACGGGGACCTGGTACTCCTCCATCCAGTTGAGCGCGTGCTGCACGAGGTAGAACGCCTCCTCGACCGTGGTCGGAGAGCACACGATGCGCGGGAAGTCGTCGTGGCCGCCGTAGACCGCGAAGTTGAGATCGGCCTGCGAGTGCTTCGTGGGCAGGCCCGTGGACGGGCCGGGGCGCATGACGTCCACGATCATGATCGGGTGCTCCGCCATGCCGGCGAGGCCGATGGCCTCCGTCATGAGCGAGAGGCCGGGGCCGCTCGTGGCCGTGAGGGCGCGCACGCCCGCGTAGGACGCGCCGAGGATCATGTTGACGGCGGCGAGCTCGTCCTCGGTCTGGATGACGGCCGCGTGGTGGTCCTCGCCGTTGTCGATGAACCACTCCATCACGTCCGTCGCGGGCGTGATCGGGTAGCCCGCGATGAACCGCGTGCCGCCCACGAGCGCGCCGAAGGAGAGCGCCGCGTTGCCGTTGATGACCATGCGGCGCCCGGTCGCGGGGAGCGGACGGCGCTCGAGCTTCCAACGCGAGGCGGTGAAGGTGTCCTTCACGGCGTCGCGGCCGGCCGTGATGACGGCCTTGTTCATGTTCACGACCTTCTCGCCCTTCTTTCCGAAGCGCTCCTGCACGAACTCGAAGAAGGGGTCGAGCTCCATGCCCAGGAGCGCGGCCGTGGCGCCGAGGCCGACCATGTTGCGCATGATCTTGCTGCCGTTGGCCTCCGCGATCTTCGTCATGGGGACGCCCACGAGGTGGACCTTGTCCTTGTGGCCCCCCTCGATCGTCGGCGTGAACGCGTCGCTGTCGTAGAGGATGATGGCGCCGTCGCTGATCGTCTCGAGCGTCGCGTCGATGACCTCTTGCCCGAGCGCGAGAACGACATCGACCGTGTCGGGCCGGGCCGCGACGGGGTGGTCGCGGATGCGGACCTCGAAGAAGGTCAGCCCGCCGCGGATGCGCGACGAGAAGGATCGGTAGGTGTAGAGATGCAGGCCGTAGCGCGCGATCGCCTTGGTGAAGATGTCACCGGTCGAGTCGATGCCTTCGCCCTGCTGGCCGCCGATGCGCCAGCTCACGTGGTTCACGATGGGTGACGCCATATCGCCGCTTCCCTTGCCTGGCCGGCATTCCTTCATGGGCCGGGATATGGATTTGGGGGGGCGAAGTAAGATGAAACGCCGCGGCAGTATATACTAGGCGTCGCCGGGGCCGCTCCCGTCGTCATCGGCGCTCCCGAGGTGGCGTGCGAAGACCGGCTGTGGACGCGCGTCGTCCTCCTCGTCGGAGCCGTCCTGGATGGTGAGGCGCAGGTGCGGGTGCTCGCCCAGGAAGTGCCCCCGAGCGACGAGAGCCATCGCGAGCTGCACGCCGAGCTGGTCGTGCGCGGGGAGACCCGCACGCAACACGATCTCGTGCGCGAGGAGACGGCAGCGTCCATCCGCATCCACGGCATCCTCCGCGTAGCGCAGGCTGCGCAGCAACACGTCGGCGTCCGTCTCGCCCGGTTCTCGACGGTCGTCCATCTCGTCGAGCGAAAGGTAAAGGGTGCGATAATCGGGCAGGAGTCGCGCCCACCGCTTCTTTCTGTCTTTCATTCGCAGGCGGGCCCACCGGATGCGTTTCGAGACATCAATCTTTTTGCAACCATCTGGACGCATCGGCGCGGCATTGAAGCGTGCTATCACCTACATGGTCCGCATGCGACCCGGCGACGCCGACGCCGACCGACTCCTCTCCGCGATCGACGCCCGCAACGCCGCGAGCCGCCGTCTTGTCCTCGAACGAACGGAGGAGAACGCCCGCGCCTTCCTCATGGCCCTGATGGAGGAGGCGGAGGCCAGCTCCGCCCTCCCTCCCGCCCGGCAGACGTCCGCCCCGCTCAGCCAGCATAGTGCCAGCCGGTCTCAGCGTGCGTGAGCGGCTTCGCGTCGCGCCGGTGCGCCGCGTCCACGACCTCCCCCACGACGACGCTGTGGTCGTTCTCCCCATCGTAGACGTGCCGGACGACGCATTCGAGGTGAGCCGGCGTGTCGGGGAACACGGCGCAGCCCGTGTGCTTGCCCGTGTAGTAGGGCACGCCCGCCATCTGGGTCGCGCTCACCTCGACGTCCTTGAAGAACCTCTGCGCGAGCTCCTTCTGCTCCGCGCCCAGGATGTTGAGCGTGAAGACCTTCGACTCCTTCACCATCTCGTTCGAGTGCGCGTCGCGCTTGACGCCGACGACGAGCATGGGCGGCTTGAACGAGACCTGCGTGACCCAGCTCGCGACGAAGGCGTTCAGGTCCTTCGCGACGTCCCGCACCTCCGCGCGCCGCACGCTCATCAGATAGAGGCCGTAGGGCACAATCCGCAGCGCTTTCTTCCTCTGCGTCTCATCCACAGGAGGGAAATACCCCTTCCCGCGTTTGGCGCTTGTGAGTGGCCGTTTCAAGCTGGACCCGCGCGCCGCCGAGCCCGCGCGCCCCGCGGCGGCGCCGCTCCCGCTCGCGCGCCCCGCCGCGCCAGCCCCCCCGCCTCCGCGGCCGGCGCCCGTCGCGACGGCCGCGCCCGCCGCGCACCCTGACGCCCGGCGGCGCAAGCTCATCGTGCTGAGCGCCGCCGTCGTCGCCCTCCTCCTCGTGGGGGGCGCGGTCGCGGTCTTCGTCGCCACGACGCAGGGCTACCCGGAGAAGTACGTGCTGCGATCGAGCGACCATCCGGACGGCATGGGGCGCGCCAGCATGTCACAGGATGACCTGGCCGACCTGGGGATGACCGAGAACCCGGGAGAGGTCGACATGGACCAGAGCGACCTCGCGGACCTCCTGCAGGCCATGCGCATGGACGAGCCCGACCGATCGCACGCGCAGATCCTCTCGGACTCGAGCGGCGCGCGCGTCATCATCCTCGCCCTGAAGTACGCCGACGAGGACCAGGCGAAGGAGAACGCGAAGCAGGCACGCGCGCTCTGCAACACGCAGCTCGTGCGCACGGTCGGACTTGCGCCCGGCGTCGTGCTGCGCGACGGCGACGTGCTCGTGGGCGTCCTGGCGGAGAACGGCGCGTCGAACACGCAGGCGCGCGCGGTGGGCCAGGCGCTGCGGGACAACGTGCGCGGGCTTGCGCCCGTCTGCGGCATCTGACGCAGTCAGCGCGCCGCGAGCCACGCCTCGAGCGTCTCGCCGACGGCGTCCAGGCTCCCGGCGCTCACCTGGTCGAGATCGTCCGCCACCGTGTGGTGCCACGCGGGGAACACGCCGGGGGCGGGCAGCAGATGGATCAGGTCGACCGCGGGCACGCCGCGCTCGAGGAACGGCACGTGGTCGTCCTCGATCTGGTAGCTCGTGCGGTCGAGGAACTGTGCGTGGCCGAGGCGCTTCGCGGCGGCGTAGACCTGGTCCTGCACGGCGCGCGCGTCCGCGTCCGCCACGGTGTAGCCTTCGCGCGGGATGCTGAGGTCCGCGTCGCCGATCATGTCGACGAGCACGAGCGCGTCCATCGCGTCGACCTCCGCCTGCGTGAGCGATGCCGCGTAGGCGCGGCTCCCGAGGATCCAGTCCGTGCACACGGTGCGGCCGGCGTTCTTGTAGCCTCCGCCGTCCTCGCCATCGAAGAAGACGAGGCGCACCGTGTCGTTCGTGGGCGGCAGGACGCGCGCGAGCTCGAGCAGGACCGCGACGCCGCTCGCGCCGTCGTTGGCTCCGATGACCGGATGCGCCCGGAGCGCGGGGTCGGGGTCCTTGTCGGCGATGGGGCGCGTGTCGTAGTGCGCCGCGAGGACGAGGACGCGCCCCGATGTGCCGGCGCGCTCGGCGACCACGTTGTGCATCGGCACCTGCTCGCATCCGAAGGTCGCGTTGAAGAAGTGCCAGTGGACCGCGAACCCGAGGCCCGACAGCTCCGCGTCGACGAGCCGCGCGACCTCGGCGTTGCCCTCCGTGCCCGGGATCCTATACCGCACCTGGCCCGCATCGTCGCGCACCTGGCGCTCGACCCATCCGTGCGCCTTCGCGCCATCGAAGCGCGGGGCGTACGTGGGGCCTGGCGTGGGCGTGACGGCGGGCGTGGGCGGGGAGGCGGACGTGGGCGTCGGCGCGGGTCCCGGGAGGGTGCACCCCGCGACGAGGACGACCGCCAGCAGCGCGAACAGGGCCCGCATCACGGCGCCCAACGAACCTTCCCGTCTTGAAATGCCTGTATGCGTCGTCGCACGGACCGAACACTCCCCTGCGCGTTCATCTCCCCGGAGCGCCATACGCTGCCCGCATGCGGAGCGCGCCCGGCTCGCCATCGCCCAGGAGGTCCGAGGACGTGGCGCGCATCACCGCACTCTACGGCAAGCCCACGGAGATGGCGATCGACGTGCCCATGCGCGAGTGGGAGTTCAACCTTCTCCGGTTCAGCAAGCGCGACGGGCGCTTCCGCGACGCGACGATCCTCATCCCGTACGAAGGGAAGCTCGTCTGCATCGTGAAGCATGCGTATCCCGACGGCATCGCGCGCCCTCCTTCCGGCGGAGTCGTGCCCGGCGAGCCGCTGGACGCCGCCGCCGAACGGGAGGCCTACGAGGAGACGGGGCTGCGCGTGCGCCTCGAACGCTACCTCCTGCGCTGCTCGTGCCACTTCACGCTGGGCTCGCACGCGACGCCGAGCGCGCACGCGCTAGCGGAAGCAAGCCGCAAGGGTCGCCAGGAGGATTGGGTCTTCGACCAGCTCGCCGCGTTCGCCGCGCAGGAGCCGCCGAAGGCCGACGAGCCCGAGTACTGGGAGAGCCACGTCTTCTGGGCGCGTCCGGTCGGCGGCTCGCTCGAGCCGAAGGACGACGCCGAGGTGAAGGCGGTCGTCCTCCTTGCGCCCGACGAGCTGGAGGACGTCGTCCACGCGCGCATGAAGGAGGCCGACATCGGCGGCTTCCAGTACCGGGTCGCGCTCCAGGACGCGGCCCTCGCCGCCGCTCGCGCCGCCGGGCTCCTGCCCAGCCGCACCGGGCGCGAGCCCGTATGACCGGCGGACTTCATCCACTCGCGCCACGCTGGCCCGCGCATGAAGCTCACGCCCGAGCAGCGCAAGGAGATCGGCCGCCTCGTGCAGGAGAAGGTGCCGCAGTTCCCTCCGTGCGCGATGTGCCAGAACGCGACGGGCTACGCCATCTCGGGGAACCTCCTGTACCCGGACGCGTCCGGCCCCTACGTCGCCATGAGCTGCTCGAAGTGCGGCCACACGCTGTTCTTCTCCGCCAAGCGGCTGGGCCTCGATGTCGCGTGAGCTGTCTGTCGATTTCGCGCAAGCAACGAAGCATGACCCAGGCAGGCGACTGGAGGTCCAACCCCGGCGGCTCCAAGCCTCCAAGCCTCCAAGCCTCCCCAACCTCCCAACCTCCGTAACGAGGGGTCGCCGGGTTTTCCTCTCCTCTTCTACAGGATCGCCGGCATGGCCGGCGGGGCCACCACGCACCCGACGCCCGCGAGCTGCGACCCATCCCTCGCCGCGTACGTGCGGCACGTCCCCTCTCCGTCATCGACCCAGCGCAGCAGAAGCGCCCCCGAGCCGGCATCGACCTCGACCAGGACGTCGCGATACCGCTCCTCGCCCGAGCGCAGGCAGACCGTCTCCACGTGCGCATCGACGTAGCGCACCCGCGCATCGCCCGCGTGCGCGTCCGCGACGTTGCGCTCCGAGCCAGCGCCGCCGCACGCGCCCTCCGCCGCGCTCCACGCCTCGGCGCAGAGGCCGCTCGTGACGCAGCCGGGCGCCGCGGCGGCGGCGGGAGCGAGCAGCAGGAGCGCGAGCGCGATGCGCCACATCGGGAGCGCCATCCTGCGCGCCGAGGATAACGTCTGCGCTTCGCGCGCGCCCCAGCGCATACGGGCTCGGCACGCTCCGTGCGCTCGCGCCCCGCCTACAGCGAGATGATCTGGTTGAGCGTGTCGAAAGCAGGCATCATGTCCTTCTGCTCGATGACGAACATCGTGTCCTTGTAGCACGAGATGACCTCGAGGAAGTTGATCCCCCTCGAGGAGAGCGAGGACGACAGGAACGCGACGACGCCCTGCACCTCCTCGACGACGTCTGGTGAGTTGACGATGAGCTCGACGAGGTCCTTCCCCTCGTTGAGGATCTCCTCCTCGCCCACGATCTCGGAGACCTCCTTCGCGACGTGCCCGTCCATGATGAACGTGACCGACGCAGTGCCCTGGATGATGTGCAGGTTGTGGTCGCGCCCGCGCATCGCGCTCATGAGCTTCTCCAGCTTGCCGTACATGTGCCACGAGGGGCGCACCGTCATCGTGTGCACCTTCGTGCGGATCTCGAGCTTGCTGCGGCGCAGCACCTTGAGGATCGCCTCCTCGTTGATGCGCGACTTGGGATCCAGCTCGTAGCGGCGGCACGCCATGAGCGCGGCCTCCTCGCTTCGGATCCCCTTCTCGTCCATGATCTTGCGCGCGAGCGCGCTGAGGTTGATGATGCCCATCCGCATCCCGTCCTTGATCGAGGGATGCATGTCGATGTAGTCGCGCACGACCGCGGCCGTCGAGACGACCGGCTTCTTCTTTGGCACGGGCGCCCGAAGCCCGTCGGGGCGCATGAAGGAAGCGACGCCGGTGTCCAGATCGGGGCGCGGACGTCCCGCGCGCCCGCGCTCGCCCGCGCCCCCGCCGGGCGGACGGGTCGGGGCCGAGGCTCGGGCGCGGGCTCGGGCGCGCAAGCGCGCGCGTTGCATGACGACGCCACGCGAACACTCAAGTGGCCGATCAGGTTCATCGGCCCATGCGCGCCGCGGCCCTGCTTCTGGCGGCGCTCCTCGTCGCGGGCTGCGCGCGCGACGGGCCGGCGCCGCCTTCGCCGACGGCGACGAGCCAGGGGGAGCCCCCGACGTCCAGCCTTTCGCCGGTCGAGCCCCCGTCGCCTTCCCCCCCGACCACGGAGGCGCTCCCGCCGAAGGTCGTGGCGAACCAGACGTTCGACTTCAACACCGAGGGCGATCCCACGGGGCGCTCGCCCAAGGAGCGCGCCACCGAGCCCGTGCCCCAAGGGTACGCGCGAGTGCTCGTGAACGTGAGCCTCCTGCGCGCGAGCGTCAGCCCCGCGACGCTGCCCGTGAGCGGCTCGGTCCAGCAGCCCAAGGTGCGCGTCGTGGCCGCGAACGGCACCGAGGTGCTCGTCGTGGACAAGGAGGGCGCCGCCGAGTCGCGCGAACTGCCCGCCCTGCCAGGCGCTTGGACCGTGCGCTACGAGGGCGCCGGCACCATGCGGGCGAGCGTGCTCATCACCGCTTATGCTTGAAGGGCCCGCGCAGGGGCAAGCGCAAGCACAAGCGCTCCCGTCGTCGCCGTTCCCCTCCCGGAAAGCGGCCTAAGGCCGCTTTCCGTCTTCACGCGTCCCACGGTGCCCGTCTTGGTCCTCGGCCCGGAGGGGCCCTGCGGGGGCGACGTTTCTACGTGGGATTCGAAAGGCTTTAGCCCCGACGCTGGACTTGCCCGCTTCATGCGCCTCATCACCATCCTCCTCCTCACTGTGGCCCTCGCCACGTCCGCCGGATGCTTCGGCAAGGACAAGGGGGACGACACGAACCCGACGACGACGCCGACGGGCGGCGCGACGCCCCCGACCTCGACGACGAAGGCGCCCACGGGCGCGACGCCCACGAACCCCACCGCGAACAACACGCCCACGACGCCCCCGAAGCCGGCGCCCAAGGAGCTGTGCGCGGTCTCGGGCAGCTTCTCGCAGAACATCCAGCCCGGCGCGCCCCCGACGATGTCGACGACGACCGCGTGCGGCGCCGTCACGGCCGGCTACACGACCGCGACGGTCAACGTCACCTTCACCGCGACGAGCGGCGCCCCCGTCTTCCTGACCAACGACCTCTCGCTCTCGCTCGTCGATTCGACCGGCGCTGCGACGGCGACTTGCACAGGTCCCCCGCCAGGCCCGGCGACCGCGCCATTGGCTGTGACCTGCACAGGCCCGGTCACAGTCGGCGACTATTCCTTGAAGTTCCAAGGCGCTGGCGACGTTGATGTCACTGGCAACGTCATGATCGCGTGAATCGGGCGCATACAACCTACGCGCACGTGGACGTGCATTGGCGCGTGTTGACTGAACGGAGCCCGTGGTGCGACGCGATGTGCACGCACCGGCTACGACGCCACGATTTCCAAGACGCGACGTCCGGTACGGGAGCGCTCCATTTTGCTCGCGGCAGTTCGCGCAAGACTGGGTGCAGACCCCCCCGCCTTATTGACGAGATTGCCGCTCATGAGTTGCGGCTGGGTTGCGGCGAGGGAACGGAAAATGAAAACTCGTATGATCCTACTGACGGCCGCTGTGGTACTCTGCGGCCTATCGTCGATGCCGTCTGCTTACGCGGGCTGCATCGGCGCTAACCTCGGCGGCGCTTGCGCTGGGTGGAACTTCGAATCAGAAGGCGATGGCGACTGGTGCTTCGGACGCTGGCAGAACGACCAATGCGCGGGCGTAAGCATCCCTTACGGAACGATTCCCCCCATCCCGTAGGTCAGGGAAGAAAAATCGGCGCGCCTACACGGTGTCGGCTCTATCGCCACCCCGCGCCGGCCAAGGCCGGCGCCTCCTTTTCGTTTCATCCGATGGACGCCAAAGGTCTTTCCGTCGGTCGGCTTTCGCGGCCCAGCATGCGCGCGATCCTCATCCTCGCCCTCGTCGCCGGCATCGCCCTCGCGGGCTGCACGAAGCCGGACGACAGCACGACGCCGACGACGAACTCGACGAACACCACGGCGACCCCGACGCCCACCCCCACGCCCGACCCGAGCTGCATCAACCCGGTCGGCCCCGTGTGCGTGACGCCCCCGGCGCCCGCGCCCGCGCCGTCGTCGTGAGGCCCTCGCGCGCTCGCGCGCCCTTCGCCCCCGCCCGACCCAGTCGCCGGGCGCGCAGGCGCAAGCGCGCGCGGGCGCGGGAGGTCTGTCCCATTTTCGACACGCGCGACCGGCATTGTCCCGGTCGCGACCATACCTTCATCCTCGGAAGGTCCACATGACGCGACGATGACCCAGAAGGCCGTCCTCGGCTATTCCGGCGGACTCGACACGAGCGTCATGATCCACTGGCTCAAGGCCAACCACCACGTCGACGTGATCTGCGTCCTCGTGGACGTCGGCCAGCCCCTCACGAACCTCGACGACGCCGTCGCGCGCGCGAAGAAGAACGGCGCCGCGAAGGTCATCGTCGTGGACGCGAAGAACGAGTTCGCGAACGACTTCGTGGCGCCGACGCTCAAGGCGAACGCGCTCTACGAGGACGTCTACCCGCTCGCGACCAGCATCGCGCGCCCGCTCATCGCGAAGCACCTCGTGGCCGTGGCCCGCGCCGAGGGCGCGACGCTCATCGCGCACGGCTGCACGGGCAAGGGCAACGACCAGGTGCGCTTCGAGGTCACCATTCGGGCACTCGCGCCCGAATTGAAGGTCATCGCTCCGCTTCGCGAGTGGACGATGACCCGCCAGCAGGAGATCCAGTACGCGCACGACAACCACGTCCTCATCCCCGACATCGCGAAGAAGAGCGAGTTCTCCACGGACGAGAACCTGTGGGGCCGCAGCGTCGAGGCCGGCGTGCTGGAGAACCCGGAGAACGAGGTCGTCCCGAACGCCTGGGCATGGACGACCGCTCCAGAAGCCGCGCCGGACGCTCCCGAATTCCTCACGATCTCCTACCAGAACGGGATCCCCGTCAAGGTCAACGGCAAGGAGCTGGCGCTCGCCGAGCTCGTCGCCTACGTGAACGACATCGCGGGCGCGCACGGCGTCGGCCGGATCGACCACGTGGAGAACCGCCTCGTCGGCATCAAGAGCCGCGAGGTCTACGAGGCGCCCGCGGCGATCGCGCTCATCACCGGCAAGAAGGCGCTCGAAGCGCTCTGCCTGACGCGCGACGTCGCGCACTACAAGACGCAGCTCGAGGACAAGTTCGCCGAGCTCGCCTACGACGGCCTCTGGTACTCGCCGCTGCGCCACGCGATCAGCGCGTTCCTCGACGACGTGAACCAGTGGGTGACGGGCGAGGTCACGCTCAAGCTCTACAAGGGCAACGCAACGATCGCGGGCCGCAGCTCGCCGGTGTCGCTCTACACGAAGCACCTCGCGACCTACGACGTGGGCGACACGTTCAATCACAAGAGCGCGGCCGGCTTCATCGACATCTGGGGCCTGCCGCTCTCGAACGCGGCGAAGGTCCGCAAGCAGTAGGCGGATCCGTCCCGCGCGCTATCCACTCGCCTCTCTGCCGTACATGCGACGACGCGGCGACGCGACGACACGACGGGGCAGCCGGCTCGGCCTCATCGCGTCGTCGCGTCTTCGCGTCGTCGGATGGAAGTG
>DATLCC010000129.1:0-42325 GCA_035526585.1 Thermoplasmatota archaeon
CGGACCCTGCGGGCCGATGTCGCCCGGCGGACCCTGAGCCCCCGTGGCGCCCGTCGCACCGGTGGCGCCGGTTTCGCCTTGCGGACCCTGGGCGCCCGTCGCGCCCGTGGCGCCCGTCTCGCCCTGCGGACCCTGCGGGCCGATGTCGCCCTGCGGGCCCTGAGCGCCCGTCGCGCCGGTCGCGCCGGTCTCGCCCTGCGGACCGGGGGGGCCCATCGGGCCTACGTCACCTTGCGGCCCAGCGGGGCCCGCGGCGCCATCGGCACCGGCGGGGCCGGTGGGGCCCGTCTCACCTTGGGGGCCAGCGGGGCCCGCGGCGCCATCGGCACCGGCGGGGCCGGCGGGGCCCGTCTCACCTTGCGGGCCGGCGGGGCCCGCGGCTCCATCGGCACCGGCCGGGCCCTGTTCGCCCTGCGGACCGGCGGGGCCGGTCTCGCCTTGGGGGCCCTGGGCACCGGGAGCGCCGTCGGCGCCCGGTGCACCGTCCGCCCCCGCGGGGCCGGCGGGGCCCTGCTCGCCCTGGGGGCCGGCGGGGCCGGCGCAGCCGAGGTTCGCGAGCGTGCAGAGGGGGCTGCCATCGAGGGAAAGCTCGCCGCCCGGGCTCACGCCGAGGACGTGGCCGCCCGAGAAGACGATCGTGTGATCGCCCATGACGAGGTCGCCCAGGAGCGTGCCGCCGGTGGCGGGGAGCCACGGCGTCTGCGGATCCAGGGCGAGGAAGATGTCTTCCTGCGCCACGGCGGCCGCGAAGGAGCCGGGGAACAGGATCAGGCTGAGGACTACTGCGATGGTGGTTGCTGCGATGGTTCGTTGACGCATGGCGTCGCCTCCCGAAGGCGCCCTCGAGAGGGGGCCCTGCAACCGATGGGCTGCGCACGCCATGACAGCGACGCACGTATCGTGTCGGGAGACCGTGTCTACGCCTCGGCGTCGGCGAGCCGCGCGCTCACCGCGCGCCTCGCGCCCGCGCGCAGGATGTCGAGCTTCACGACGCGCCCCACGTCGTCGCGCGTCAGGGCGCGCATCAGGTCGTCGAGCCCGTCCATCGCGCGCCCGTCGATGCCCACGAGCACGTCGCCCGCGCGCAGGCCCGCCTCGTGGGCGGGGGAGCTCTCGATCACGCGATGGAGGAGGATGCCTTTCTCGACGGTCTGCCCAATGACGCCGAGCCATGCGCGCCGCACGCGCCCGTGCGCGAGGATCTCGTCGAGCACGAAGCGCGCGGTCGAGGAGGGGATGGCGAGCGCGATGCCCTGGGCAGGATAGAAGAGCGCCGTGTTGACGCCCACGACGCGGCCGCGCGTGTCGAGGAGCGGGCCGCCGCTGTTGCCGGGGTTGAGCGCGGCGTCCGTCTGGATGACGTTCTCGATCAGGCGACCCGAGCCCGAGCGCAGCGAGCGGCCCAGCCCCGAGACGATGCCCAGCGTGACGCTTCCGGCAAGGCCGAAGGGCGATCCCACCGCGAGGACGAGCTCGCCCACGCTCAGCGCGCCGCTGTCGGCGAGGTCGAGCGGCCGCAGCCCGTCCGTCCCGGGCAGCTTCAGGACCGCGAGGTCCGTGTGCGGGTCGGAGCCGACGAGGCGCGCCTCCAGCTCCTGCCCGCTGGGCAGGATCGCCGTGAGCCGTGTGGCGTCCGCGGCGACGTGGTGGTTCGTGAGCAGATGCCCGGCGCTCGTGGCGAGGAAGCCGCTCCCGGCCCCGCGGTCGCTGCGAAGATGCACGACGCTTGGCGCGACCTTCGCGACGAGCGTCGCAAGCTCATCCGAGAGTTGGGGAAGACCGATCGTGAGCGAGAGCATGGATGCGTGTCGTCCTGCCGTCGCATGATGACCCGATGTGGCCGAGGGTGGTCACGCGACGCGCGGCCGCCGCACTCCGCTGGACGTACGCCATGACGCGATGGACGGGCGGACATCCAGGGTCGGCAGCCTCAAGCGCGAGCCGGTGGTCGCGGGCTCGGACATGGCGCAGCTCCTCACGCTCGCGAACGCCGTCGTCGCCGTCCTCCCGGCGGCAGCCGTCTTCTTCTGGGCCTACGGCCGCTACGACGGCATGTTCCGCGACAACGTCGTGTTCCTCTACTTCATCGGCGGCCTCCTCATGGGCGGCTTCCTCGGCTTCATGACGCTCCTCGCGTACTCGAGCCTCGGCGCCCTCGTCGCGATCGTGCTCATCATGGTCCTCCTGCCCATGGGCCTCACAGTGGGGATCGACCGCCGCAAATGGCAGGGGGAGCGGCACGCCATCTTCAACGGCGGCGCCTTCGGTCTGGGCGTCTCCGTCATGTTCGCCTTCTCGCTCCTCTTCTACGCGTACCGATCCTTCTCCTGGATCGGCCTCGGGCAGGGGCTCCTCGTCGCGACGGGGCTCGCCGGCCTGTTCTTCGGGCTGGGCCTGCTCGCCGGGAACGGCGTGCGCCTGCGGACGCAGTTCCGGCTCGCGTTCCTCGGCATGGCGATCGTGCTCGCGCCCGTCGTCTTCCTCGGGCAGATCGTGAGCGAGCTCGTCACGGGCCACGCGTGGCTCTTCCCCGCGCTCCTCGCCCTCTACGGCGCGATCGTCGGCGTCGCGGCCGAGCGCCGGCTCCTCATCGAGGGGATCGCCCCGGATTCGCGCAAGGAACGGCGGCGACGCCAGCGCGCGGAGCAGGCCTGAGCCCAAGTGCCAGCGAGCGCCGGCGCCAAGGATATCTCCCCTCGGGGCGCTCGCCCGACCGGAGGCATCCGCACGCGCATCCTCGTCATCCTGGCGCTTCTCGCGCTCGCCCTCGCCGGCACGAGCGCCGCCGCGCCGCCCGCGCCCGTCGCGATCGAGCTCACGGATTGCGACTACATGGAGAGCCTGAACACGGTCCCCGGCCAGCTCGTCGATCCGCTCGTGCCGGCCGACTTCACGGTGCTCGGCGCGCCCAACCTCGTGATCGGCATGGCGACGTGCGACGCGGACACGAGCGACGGCCGGCACGATCGCGTCACGTTCGGATGGGCGGACGTGAGCGTCCAGCCGCGAGCCGGGCTGCGCGCGCCGGGCATCACGCTCTATCTCTATCGCCTCGAGCACGTCGCCACCGACGACCTCTACGGCGCGATCCACCGCGAGCTTGGCGCGGAGTGCCGCGTCATGGACAGCGCGCTCGTCACGGTCGCGCTCCCCGTCGCGCACGCCACGACGAGCGACGATGGCGCGAGCGCGTGGGACATGCTCTCGCCCGCGGGCCTGCCCGCGACGGGGGCCGTCGGCCACACGCTCTACCGCGAGATCGGACCCGCCGTCGGCGGCTACGCGTACCTCGACGGCACGCTCGTGAACCCGGGCGTCCCATCGACCGCGGGCACGTTCACCTTCGACGAGGGGAGCGCGTTGCGGGGGCTCCTGGGTCCCGCGTGGCCCAGCCGCATGCAGGCGGCGCCCGGCTTCGCGATCGAAGGCACGACGCTCGGCATGATCCCCTGGGCCGGCGCGCCCGCGCCGCGCGAGACGTGCTGAGTGCTATCCTTTTACCTTCTCGTCACGCGTCCGGCCGCGCATCTGCGACCTCGCGACAGGTATTTCCACGAGCGGCGCCCACGTAGGTCCCGAGGACGCGCCGCGAGAAAAGTCCCTCGTGGAACCGAGCCTCTCTCATCTGAGCGAACCCCCAAACAGGGCACTACAGTCGCATCCCGGTCGAGTCGCGACACGGGAGCGGGCGCTGCGGCGCCCGACCGCCTGACCCGTGGGTTGTCGTTGTCGGAGAGAGACTTCCGAGCGACGCGTCCTCGGCCACTCCAGGGCCGCGCTGCGGTCCATTCCCCTTCTCTCGCCTCAGCGGAACCGCGGCTCCCGTTTCTCGCGGAACGCGATCGCGCCCTCGCGGAACTCGGGCGTGCCGCCGCTCGCGCTGTTGAGCCTGCGCTCCAGGTGCAGCTGGTCGTGCAGGTCGCTCGACGTCGTCTCCGCGAGAAGGCGCTTCGCGGCCGCGAGCGCGAACGCCGGGCCCGCCGCGAGGGCGCGCGCCTCCGCGAGGGCGCGGGGCATGAGCTCCTCGGGCGCGACGACGTCGTGCACGAGGCCGAGCTCCTTCGCCTCCGCCGCGTCCACGACGCGATCGTGGAAGAGGAGCTCCTGCGCGCGCGTGAAGCCCACGAGGCGCGGAAGGAGCCACGTGCTCCCGCCATCGGGGGCGACGCCCAGCTTGAAGTACGCGGGCTTGAAGCGCGCCGCGGTGGACGCGATGCGAAGGTCGCCGCAGAGCGCGAGGCCGAATCCTCCGCCTGCGGCGACGCCGTTCAACGCGCACACGACCGGCTTGGGACCCGCGACGAGGAGCGTGACGACCGCGTGGTGGTCCGCCGTGAGGTCGAGGAAGTGCGCCTCCGCCCGCTCGACGTTCGCGAGCATCTCCTGCACGTCGCCGCCGCTGCAGAACGCCTTCCCCGCGCCCGTGAGCACGATCGCGCCCACGGCGTCGTCGCGCGTCAGCTCGTCGAGTCGAGAGCGCAGCTCGCGCACCATCGCGAGCGTGAAGGCGTTGTAGACCGCGGGACGATCCAGCGTCACGATCGCGACCGCGCCCTCGCGCCGCACGTCCACCTCGGGCATCGCGCCGCGGACGGCGAAGGCGTCCCTTCAACGCTTCCTTCGCGAAGCCATAGCTCGATCCGAAGCTGCACTCAGCAGAAAGGTTGAGTGGAGGTCGCCTGTCCTGGAACGGGGAACCCTTTGCGCTCCAAGACCGCGTTCGTCAGCGTCCTCGTCGCCCTCACGCTCCTGCAGGGCGCGTCCCCAGCCTCCGCCGAGGACGTCACGCCGCCCGTCATCGACCCCGTGGCGGACGTCGCCGCCGAGGCGACGAGCGCCGCCGGCGCGCCTGTGAGCTTCCCGGTGCCCGCGCTCCACGACGATACCGACGGCGACGGCGTCGCGACGTGCGACACGGAAAGCGGCGCGCTCTTCCCCCTGGGCGCGACGACGGTCGCGTGCTCGGGTGCGGACGCGGCCGGCAACGCCGCGGAGCCCGTCTCGTTCACGGTCACCGTCGTCGACACGACGCCGCCGCTCCTCGACGCGCATGCGGACGTCGCGGCGGAGGCGACCGGACCGGACGGCGCGAGCGTCGCCTTCGACCTGCCCGCGACGCACGACCTCGTCGACGGCGACGCCGTCGCGACCTGCGACGTCGCGAGCGGCGCGCGGCTTCCCCTGGGCGCGACGAGCGTCACCTGCGGCGGCGCCGACGCCGCGGGGAACGCGGCCGTCCCCGTCACCTTCACGATCCGCGTCTTGGACACCACCGCGCCGCTCGTGGAGACGCACGCGGACATGCTCGTCTACACGGACGACGGCCTCCAGAAGAAGAAGGCGGTCGGCTACGACGTTCCTGTCACGAACGACGCCGTCCTCGGCACCGGCACCGCCTCGTGCTCGCCCGCGAGCGGATCGATCTTCCCGCTGGGCGAGACGACGGTGAGCTGCTACTCCATCGACCCCTCGGGCAACGTCGGGCGTTCGAGCTTCCAGGTGCGCGTCGTCTTCGACACCGTGGGCGACGTCTCGATGTCGCAGTCCAAGTATACGAGCGTGGACGCCCTCACGGGCGCGGTCCACGGCGTCTACCACATCGCGTCCAAGTCCGGCGCGCCGCTCAAGAACGTCGACGTCCGCCTCCACGTCCTGCGCTCCCTCGCCGGCGTCGCGACCGCGGAGGACATCAACGCCAACAGCGACGTCGACGGCAACGTCCACTTCGCGGCCGGCCCCACTCTGAGCATCCCCGGAGGCAACTACGTCGTCTTCGCGAGCATCCGCATGCGCGGCTACCCGCCCGCCGCCGACACGGCCACGTACCGCATCACGACACCCTGAAGCGTCCCGGCCCGCGCGCCGCCCGAAGGCGCAAGCGCCAAAGCGAAAGGCGCGCGATGCCCCCGCGTGCCCAACCGCCTCGCGGGCGAGCCAAGCAGCTATCTCCGCAGCGCCGCCCACCAGCCCGTGCACTGGCGCCCCTGGTCGTCGGACGCCTTCGCCGAAGCGAAAGCACAGGACAAGCCCATCCTCCTCGACATCGGCGCCGTGTGGTGCCACTGGTGCCACGTGATGGACCGCGAAAGCTACGAGAACGAGGACACGGCGCGGCTCATCAACGAACGCTACATCGCCGTCAAGGTCGACCGCGACGAACGCCCCGACGTCGACACCCGCTATCAAAAAAGCGTCCAAGCCATGACCGGCCAAGGCGGCTGGCCCCTCACCGCCTTCCTCCTCCCCGACGGCCGCTGCTTCTACGGCGGCACCTACTACCCACCCATCGACGCCCACGGCCGCCCCAGCTTCACCCGCGTCCTCCAAGCCGTGAGCGACGCCTACCGCGACCGACACGACGAGATCCACCACAACGCCGACGCGCTGCAGGAGCACCTCGCCTCGCGAAGTCGCGCCGCGGGCGCGACTTCGAGGGACGACTGGGACGGCATCCTGACGGAGGCCGTGGTCGAGATGCGCGCCCAGTTCGACGTGGAGCATGGCGGGTGGGGACGCGCGCCCAAGTTCCCGCACGCCACGGCGGTCGACTTCCTCCTCACGCGCCCGGACCCGGTCGCCCGCGACATGGCGATCTCGACCCTGCGCGCGATGCGCGACGGCGGCGTCTACGACCAGCTCGCTGGCGGATCCCACCGCTACAGCGTCGACGCCTCGTGGATCGTGCCGCACTTCGAGAAGATGCTCTACGACAACGCCGCGCTCCTGCGCAACTACGTCCGCGCATGGCGGGCGACGGGGGACGAGCCCTCGCATCGCACGGCGCGCGAGATCGCGCACTGGCTGCGCGACGTGCTGCAGCAGCCGGATGGCGGATTCGGCGGCTCGCAGGACGCGGACGTCGGCCTGGAGGACGATGGCGACTTCTTCACCTGGACGCAAGACGAGCTGCGCGCCGCGATCCCCGACCCGAACCTCGCGAAGCTCGTGGCCGCTCACTACGGCGTGCGCGAAGCAGGGGACATGCACCACAACGGCGCGAAGTGCGTCCTGCGCATCGCCGCGGACGCCGACGCGCTCGCGGCCGCCTTCAAGGTGGACGCGCAGTGGGTCCACAGCGAGCTCGCGCGCGGGCGCGGCCTGATGCGCGAGGCTCGCGCGAAGCGCGCGACGCCCTTCGTCGACCCCTTGCGCTACACGAGCTGGAACGCGATGGCGATCCAGGCGCTCCTGGAGCTCGCCGAGCCCGAGACGGACGCCATGGCGCTGCGCGCGCTCGATCATCTGCTCGCCGCCGCGTTCGTGCGCGAACGCGGCTGGGCGCGCACCGACCAAGGGAAGGTCTTCGGGCTCCTGGACGACAATGCGCAGATGCTCGACGCGCTCCTCGAAGCGCATCTTGCCACAGGCGACCGACGCTACCTGGACGCCGCGCGCGCGACGGCGGACCTCCTCCTTGCGCGCTTCGCGCACCCGGAGGGCGGCTTCGCGGACCGCGCGCCGGGCCTTGCCCCAGCGGCCGAGGGCGCGCCCCTGTCGCAGCCCGAGCGGCCCTTGCAGGACGCGCCCACCGCGAGCGGAAACGGCGTCGCGCTGCGCGCGCTCCTGCGCCTCGCGGATGCGACGGGCGAGGAACGATATCACGCGGCGGCGATGGACGCGCTCGGCAAGCTCGCCCACGACGCGGCGCACCTCAACCTCTTCGGAGGCGCGCTCCTTCTGGCGATGGACGCCGCGCTCCGCCCCGCGCCGCGCGTCGTCGCGCGCGTGAAGGACCCCTCGCCGTGGCGCCAGCTGACCCGACGCGCGCCCGGCGCGACGTTCGCCCTCCCGGACGAAGCGGGCGTGCCGCCGGAGGCGCGGGCGTTTCCGGGCGAGGGCGCGATGGTGTGCGTGGGGACGCGCTGCCTCGCGCCCGCGCGCACGCCCGAGGAGCTGGCCGCGCGGCTGGCCGAAGCGCGGCAAGGCTTATCCGCCACATGAGTATCGCGGAATAGTACCATGGAATACCGTCTCGCCGGCCTTCTCCTCGTCGGCGCGCTCCTCGCCGGCTGCGCGAGCCCGACGCCGCCCGCGTCGACGACGAGCGCGCCCTTCCGGGGCGAGACGCTCACCATCCTGGACCACGGCGCCTTCGCGGCGTTCGAGGACGCGAAGAGGCTCTTCGAGAACGCGACCGGCGCGACCGTCGTCCACGTCTCGACGGACGACTCGGGCGCCATGCTCCAGCGCGCGATCCAGGAGAAGGGGGACCCGACGTTCGACGTCCTCTACGGGATCGACAACATCTTGTGGACGAAGGCCGCCGCCGCCGGCGTCTTCACCCCGTACGAGCCGGCCGGCGCGGACGCGATCCCACGCGAGTACGTGTTCTTCGAAGGTCCCTGGCTCGCGACACCCGTGGACCACGGCTACATCGGCGTGAACGTGGACGCGGCGACGCTTGGCGCGAACGTGACGACCCTCGACGGGCTGCGCGCGCACGCGGGCGAGTTCGTGACGGAGGACCCGCGAACGTCGACGCCCGGCCTCGGATTCCTCCTCGCGACGATCGCGACGTATGGGGAGGACGGCTGGCAAGGCTACTGGGAGCAGCTTTTCGCGAACGGCGCGCTCGTGACGAGGGGCTGGACCGAGGCGTACGAGCAGCACTTCAGCGCCGGCTACGGAGTCGACCAAGGCGGCGCGGGCGACAGGGCGATCGTCACGAGCTACACCGAGAGCCCGGCCTACGAGGCGTTCTTCGGGCGCCCCGCCGACAAGCTTGCCACGCCGATCGTCGCTCCGAACAGCACGTTCCACGAGGTGCAGACGATGGGCATCGCCAACGGCACCAAGCACGAGGCTCTTGCGAAGCGGTGGATCGAGTTCACGCTCACGCCCGAGTTCCAGGCGCTCGCCGCGCCCGGGAACGCGGTCTACCCCGTGATGGGCGGGACCGACACGAACGCGACCTACGGGACCTTCGACCCCGAGCCCGGCACGTTCGCGCCGGCCGACATGCCCGCCGACCGCATCGGCGCGAACCTCGAACGCTGGCTGCGAGGATGGACGGACCTGTGCGAGCAGCACGACTGCGCGTAGCGCTCCTTCTAGGTGCGCCCGCCGCGTTCCTCCTCGCCTTCTACGCCTGGCCGCTCGCGCACACGATCGGCGCGGCGAGCGCCGACGGCGTGCGGTGGCTGGGTACGCCATACGTGACCCGAAGGTTACGCATTGCCCTCCTGCAGGCGATCCTCAGCGTGGCGCTCACGCTCGCGATCGCGGTGCCGCTCGCGTGGCTCCACCATCGCTACCGCATCCGCGGAGGCCGCGCGCAGCTCGCGCTCCACATGGCGCCCTTCGTCCTCCCCGTCTTCGTCGTCGTCTATGGCATCCAGCTCACCCTCGGACGCTGGCTCGTCCCGCTCGCCGCCGTCGTCGTGGCGCACGCGTACTACAACGCGGGGTTCGCGACGCGCCTTCTGCACGCGACGCTCGCGCGCCGCCCGCGGCGCCTCGAGGACGCCGCGCGCGCGCTGGGCGCGCATCCCGCGATCGCGTTCTGGCGCGTGAGCGTGCCGCTCCTCCTTCCGAGCCTCGCCGCGATCGCCCTCCTCGTCTTCCTCTTCACCTTCGCGAGCTTCGGCACGGTCCTCCTTCTTGGCGCCGGCCAGGTGAGCACGCCCGAGACGCTGATGTACGCGCAGCTTGGCGGCGCATTCCCCCGCCCGGAGCGCGCGGCGGCTCTGGGCGCGCTGCAGCTCCTCTTCGGCCTCCTCCTCTTCCTCGCCTACATGCGGCTCACCCAGCGCCAGCGCGACCTCGCGGTCGACGAACGCCCCGTGCCGCCCGCGCCCGCATGGGCGAGCGCCCTCTCCTGGGGCGCGCTCGCGGTCGCGCTCGCTCCGATCGCGGCGGTGCTCGCGGGAGGCTTCCGCGTCGGCGGCGCGTGGACGCTGGAGCCCTGGCGCGCGCTCCTCGACGCCGCGCACCCGGCGCACCTCGCGGGCTTCAGCCTCCCGCGCGCGCTCGGACTCAGCCTCGCCTACGCAGCGACGAGCGCCGCGCTCGCGCTCGCCATGGCGATCCTCCTGATGTACGCGCTCCCGGGCCTCCCGCCGCGTGCGCGCAGGCTCGTCGAAGCGGCGGCGGCGCTCCCGCTTGGCACGTCGAGCCTCCTCCTGGGCTTCGGCTACGTGCTCGCCTTCGGCGCCGGCGCCCTCCTCGACCTGCGCGGCAGCATGGTCGTCGTCGTGCTCGTGCACACGCTCGTCGGCTTCCCCTTCGCGGCTCGCATCCTCCACCCCGCGTTCGATGCGCGCGACCGGCGCCTCGACGACGCCGCCCGGACGCTTGGCGCGCCGCCGCTCGACGTCGCGCGACGCGTCCACCTTCCGCTCCTCGCCGCGCCGCTCGCCGCCGCCGCGGGCCTCGCCGCCGCGGCGAGCCTGGGCGACTTCGGCGCGGGCGCCCTCCTCATGCGGCCCGACAACATGTCGCTCTCCCTGTGGATCGCGCGCCACGACGCGCCCTTCGATCCGCTGCGCCACGCGCAGGCCGTCGCGCTCGCGGGGCTCCTTGGTCTCACGACCGCGGGCGTGTTCCTCCTGGCCCATCGGAGGCATCGCGCATGACGACGGGGCTCGAGGTGCGCGACCTGCGCTTCACGTACGAAGGGTGGCCAGAGACTCTGCGTGGCGTCGACCTCGCGATCCAGCCGGGGGAATGCGTATTCCTCCTGGGCCCGAGCGGCGCCGGAAAGACGACCATCCTCCGCTGCATCGCAGGCCTCGAAGAACGCTATCATGGCACGGTGCGATGGGACGACGCGCCCCTCGACGGACTCGCTCCGCACGAGCGTGGCGTAGGCATGCTCTTCCAGGAGCCCGCGCTCTTCCCGCACCTTCCCGTCTGGCGGAACATCGCGTTCGGCATGCGCTACCATGGCGTGCCGCGGGCGAAGGAGCGGGAGACGGCCCTCGCCTGGCTGGACCTCGTGGGGCTTCGCATGAAGGCGGACGCCGCCATCGACGCGCTCTCGGGCGGCGAACGGCAGCGCGTCGCCCTGGCACGCACGCTCGCCGCGAAGCCGCGCGTGGTCCTCCTCGACGAGCCGCTCTCCGCGCTCGACCGGCCGCTTCGCGACGAGCTGGGGCCGCGCGTGCGCGACCTCCTGCGGCGCGAGCGGGTGGCGGCGCTTTGGGTGACGCATGACGAGGAGGAGGCGCGGCGCCTGGCAGACCGCGTGCTGGAGCTGCGTGAGGGAAAGGTCGTACCGAAGGTGTGACCCAAAAGGAGAACATCGTTGCCAGGGCCGAAATTTTTCTGCGGAAAAATTTCGGGTCCCTGCAGCGGCAAGGATAGGGGTGACGGGGATGCCTGGATGCGCGGGCCCGCTCAACATGCTCGACGCTCTTGTGGCGGCGGGGCGATGCGTCGCGAACTTTTTTACGCAGAAAAATTTCGCCCCGGGCATGCGCTCCGGCCCGGGATCGATACACCGCGCGACGCGACAGCAGGTCACCTGTGTAACCGAATGGTTACGCGAGCGTCGTCGCGTGAGGCTTCGTCGCAGCGAAATTCAGCGGCGCATGCGCAGCTTCGGGCGCGCCACCATGAGCGTCGCCGCGAGGGCGATGGCGCCCGCTGCGAGGGCGAAGCCGAAGCTCGTCGTCTCCGAGGCGGGGGGCGCGGCAGCGGGCGCCGCCTGCGCAGGGGTCGTCACGAGGACGTACACGCCCGCGGCGAGGAGAAGCCCGACGAAGACGACCAAGGCGCGCCACATGTGCGTACTACTCTTCGACCCGCGGCCAGTAGGTCGTTCTGGAACAGAGCTCGCATCGTGGCCGTTGGTGGCATCCTCGATGTTCGATGATTCGATGTGACCGCGCACGCCATGGAGGAGCGGCAAGAATGGGCCGCGCATCACATGAACAACAGGCGGAGATAGAAGAAGAACGACCCGAAGTTCTCCTTCTTCTCGCGGTCCGCCAGCATCGCGCTGATGGTGTTGCGGACGCGCTCGCTCCTCGCGGCGCGCCGCAACACGAAGTTCAGGAGCCACGTGCGGCGGCCAAGTTTCTGGAGCTTGTACGACATCTGGAGCTCGCGGTCCAACTCTGAACGGACGGCGCTCTCGTAGGCGAAGAGCATCGCCTTCGAGAAGTCGCGCGCAGCGAGGGCCTTCGTCGCCTGCGCGGCGGCGAGGCGGCCGGAGACCATCGCGTTGCCGATCCCTTCACCCGAGAACGGGTCGATGAGGGCGGCCGCGTCGCCCACGAGCATCCAGCCGTCGCCCGCGATGGGGCGGTGCTTGGAGCCCAGGGGGAGGAGCCAGCCGCGGCGCGAGCCGTCGACCTCCTTCGCGTTCGCGAAGCGCTCCTTGAACATCGGGTGCTCGCGCATGATCCGGTACGTGTCCTCGATGAGGCGGATGCTCTTCGTCTTGTCCTGGAGGTCCGTCTCGATCATGCCGCTGCCGACGTTCGCGAGGCCGTTGTCGAGCGGGAAGATCCAGAAGTAGCCGGGGATGAGCCCGTCCACGAAGTGGATCTCGATGTCGTTCGACATACCCGTGACGCCCTGGTAGTAGACGCGGAACGCACCGATCCAGTGGTCGTGGTCGCGCTCGAAGGCGCCCACCTCCTTCGCGACCACCGACATCGCCCCGTCGGCGCCGATCACGAGGGGCGCCCGGAACTCGCGTCCGTCCTTCATCCTCACGCCCGTGACGCGGGGCCCCTCCCGGAGGAGGCCCGACACCTCGACGTCCTCGATCGTGGTCACGCTCTTCTGCGCCTTGGCGTGCTGGAAGAGGATGTCGTCGTACACGAGGCGCCGCGAGACGTAGCCCGCCGTGACGTAGTTGTACTTCTTCGAGTTCTTGATCCCCGTGGGATCGATGTCCTTGGGGAAGGGGATCTGCACGAGGTCGCCCTTCGGCCCGCTGAAGAGGACGCCCTCCGCGATCGCGTGCGGCGCCTCCTCGACGACGTCGGCGATGCCCATCTCACGGAGCACGCTCGCGCTCTTTCCGGAAATGGCATCGCCGCACACCTTGTCGCGCGGGAACGTGGCCTTCTCTAGGAGAAGGACCCGGTGCCCTTCGCGCGCGAGGAACGTCGCGGTCGTGGAGCCGCCGGGCCCGCCGCCGACCACGATCACGTCGTACTGTTCCATGATGTCGCGACCACCCGGGTTCCCCGGGATATGCCTTGTGCCGGGGCCGAGGCCGGCACCGCCTAGTTACGCACTTTTGAGTGGCGAGACCGAGCGTGCAGTCGAGCTATTCCGAAGAAGCTAGGCGGCCAGAACGTCCTCACATCTTCTGCAATGAAACACGTGAAGTCGGAGCCGCTTAGCAAGATCGTGCAAGCGGCGCGTGAGCGTAAACTCTTCCAACGAGAACGAATCCCACTCGAAGTCAAGGCAAAGGCGATTCTCGAATACTTCAACGGCGCGAGCTTCCGAAAGATCGCGCAAAGCCACGGGCACCAATTCAGCGCCGAAAGCGTGAGAAACTGGTGGCGGCGGATGAGCATCCTCTTCAACTATCCCGTCGGCAAGCATGCTATCATCGTAGCCGACGAAACAACACTTCATCGTGGAAAGCGGGTTCGCTACGTTGAACGACTCCGGGCCAAAGGCCGCTGGAAAAAGCCGAAATTCGAATGGGAGCGCAGAACATACCCGCCCACACACCTCCTCTGGGTCAGCCTCAATCCGCACACATGGCAGATCGTCAATATCAAAGTCTCGACCAAACATACGAACGAAGACTGTTACGACTTCTTGTGCACCACAAAATTACGCGCCGGTACGACGCCCAAGATCCTCCACGACCGAGCACCGTGGTACGTCTCCCAACCAGGAAGAGTAGGTCTCGAACACGAAACCGTCCGAGGCGGATTGCGCAGCCGCATCGAATGTTGGAACCGACAGCTCAAACACCGACTCGACCGATTCTGGCGAGCCTTTCCTTGGAATACTAGCTCCGACGCCCTCGACATCTGGATGCGAGCCTACTCAGCGCTCTGGAACCTCACCCGACCCTAAGTTGGCGGTGCCGGCCGAGGCCGACGAGGACGATGAACGCGACGCGACCTGTAACCACTTGGTCACGTAAAAGGAGAAGGAGGCGGCGCGCGCCGACTTGGGGGAGGTGCTTCATTATGCGCGCGCCGCGACACGCTGAGGCAGGGCCCCAGCATGTTGGAGGTGGTGTTTTCCTGCGCCTCCGGACCAGACTCTCGTCGAGGTCACTTGAGAGGTCGTCTGTAACCTGCGATGGTTGCAGGAATGGTTCAGGATCCACGGTGGCGCCATCGGCCCGTGCGCGATGCAATGACGCCGCGCGCTTCGAGGGCGTACACTGCCGCGGACGTTTCACTCGGGGCGATGCCGCGCCGCCGGAGCTCGTCTTGTAGGGCGAGCGTTCCCAGGTCGCGCTCCTGAAGCGCTTCGAGGATCGCGGCCTCGATACGCGTGTGAGTAACGACTTGGCCCATGCCGGAGGGACAGTCAGCAGACCTGGTCTTCAGTTTGTCGACTTCGACGGCGCCGTGTCGGCATTCGTTCGAGCGCCCCCTGCCTGCCATGGAGACACCGTCGAAAGCCTTTGATGCCTCGACCCCCCTCGCGCCCCCCATGCGCCTGGCTCTCCCGCTGACGATGCTCATGTTCGCCGGCTGCGTCACGCCCGGCGCGCTCGTCGGCGTGCCCGACACGGCCGCCGTCTTCGGTGAGCCCTTGGCCATGGACCAGCCCTCTGGCGGCGCCGAGCCCAACGTCGCGGTCGCGCCCGACGGCACGGTGTGGATCACGGCGGTCGCCGGCTCGCAGGAGCGGCCGAACCACGAGCAGGGCGCCGCGTGGCTGTGGCGCTCGAAGGACGGCGGCGCCACCTGGGACACGCTGCGCGCGCCGCAGCGCGACACGCCGCTTGGCTCGACGCCGGGCACGAGGCGTCCGTTCGGCAGCAGCGACGCCGACGTCGTGACGAGCCCGGACGGCTGGGTCTACTACACGGACTGGTGGAACTACGGCGCGCCCATCGCGCCGCCCGTCGCGCTCCCGCTCCCGGTGTCGCCCACAAGCCGCTACGGGAGCTATCTCGTCGAGGCGAGCGGCGACAACGGCGTCACGTGGCAGCGCCAGAGCATCACGACGCTCGACACGTTCGGAGGCATGGATCGCCAGTGGCTCGTCGCCGGGCCGGACGGCTGGGTGGGCCTCTTCTACGCATACTTCCACGGCCCGAACCCGACGCGCCCCGATCAGGCAGCCGGCGCGCTGGATGGCGCGAGCAGCATCGAGGCCGTGTACAGCTCGGACCACGGCGCGACGTGGACGAAGCCCGCCACGGTCGTCGCGGAGGATGCGAGCGCGTTCAGCCAGATCGGCCACCCGCGCCTCACGCCGCAGGGGCTCCTCTGGATGCCGCATGCGTGGGCGACGCAGCAGGACGGCTACTGGACCGAGGCGGGCGAGGTGCGCGTCGCGCTGTCTGCCGACAAGGGCGCGACGTGGACCGTCGTGAAGGTCGCGGACGTGCCAGGCGGGTTCGACAACCTGTGGGCCGTGCAAGGCGACAGCGCGCCCGATGGGACGATGCACGTCGCCTGGGGCGCCCGCACCGGCGACAACATGACGGTCTTCCACGCCTCGAGCGCGGACGGCGGTCGCACGTGGAGCGCGCCGCATGCGCTGCGCGCCGAAGGCACGAACTTCCTTCCCTGGGTCGCCGCACGCGCCGGCGGCGTGGCGGTCTCCTGGTACGGCAGCGATGCGACCGGCGACCCGAGCGAAGCCGATGACAGCACCGAGTGGTGGCTCTACGTGGCGCAGCTGCGGGATGGCGCCTGGAGCACGACGCGCGCGAGCGGCGCGCCGGTGAAGACGGGCCCGATGTGCGCCAAGGGCGGCGCGTGCGCAGCGGAGCGCGAGCTCCTCGACTACAGCGGCATCGGCTACGGACCCGACGGGCGGCTGCATGCGGCGTTCGCGACCTCGCGCGACCTCAACGGTGTCAAGGCCGGGCTCGTGAACTACGTGGGCTCTCTGCCATCGACCTGACGGACCTTCGCCCATACCCATCCCGACCCCCATCCCGAAGGAGGCGAACGTTGGCCTCAGGACGACTTCGTAGCGGAGGCAAGGAAGATCGATATCTCGGCCTTCTCGGTCCCGCACTCCGAGTCCGCGCAGCAATCGCTTCTCGCATCCACTACGGAGGCATCGACGAGCCCCGCGTCGCGCAACCAGGCCGCCACATCCGCGCGCTCGAAGCCCATCCAGCGATCGTGGTGCTCGGCGCGCAGGAATTCGTGCGCGTGGCTGTCGAGGTCCGTGATGACCACGCGCCCGCCGGGCCGCACGACGCGCGCCATCTCGCGGACGGCGACGGCCGGGCGCTCCACGTGATGCAGGCACATGTTCGCGAACGCGCCATCGAAGCTCGCATCCGCGAACTGCAGCCGCTCGGCCTGCCCGACGCGCGCGTCGATGCCCTGGCGCGTGAGCTCGTCGACCATCCGCAGAGAAGCGTCCAACGCGAGCACGTCGCCGCCGCGCGCCAGCACCTCGCGCGCGATGAAACCGCTCCCGGCGCCCACGTCGAGATAGCTCGCGCCGCGCCGAACGGGCATCGCGTCGGCCGCGCGCACCTTCAGCGACTCGGGGAAGAATCCGCGCCGCATCGTCTCCCACGCCGGAGCCACCTCGTCGAAATACTGCTGGGTCATCGGCGCCTGCTTCCCCTACGGGGGCATCGCTCTTCCGTCGCGATGGCCTAACAGACGTAGGAAGAGCCATATCCAGGCCGCTGCTTCGTCAGAGCATGGACAAGCTGGACGCCGCGATCCTACGCGCGTTGGTCGAGGATGGCCGCGCGACGTTGCAGGATATCGCGGAGAAGGTAGGCCTGCGCCGGCCGTCGGTGCATGCGCGCGTGAAGAAGCTCGAAGCGGAAGGCGTGATCCGCGGCTACCACGCCGACGTCGACCCCGAGAAGGTGGAGGCGGGCCTCACCGCGCTCGTGTTCCTGCGCGTCGCGCACGGCAAGGGGAACGACTGCATGGCGGCGTGCGGGCGCGTGGGCGACGCGCTCCGGAAGATCCCCGAGGTCGTCGAGTTCCACACGCTCGCGGGCGACGAGGACGCGGTGGCCAAGGTGCGCGCGAAGGACGTGCGCGACCTGGAGCGCCTCGTGATGAAGCAGGTGAGCGGGATCGCGGGCGTCGAGCGCGTGCGCACGGCGATCGTGCTCTCCACGCACATGGAGCGGCCTCTCTCGATCCGTCGATGAAAAGGGGGCGGGCCCGCGTCCGGGCCCAAGATCGTTGTTCACTCGGTCAACTTCTCAGCAGCAACCCCCGCCGTCAAACGCGCTCGAGCCGCACGGCGGCCGCGGCGCGTTCGACTAGGCGTGTGCTGGATGCTTCAGCCGCAGCACACGCCGCCGCCGCCGCAGCAGCCGGGGTCGCAACACTTGGTCTGGTTCATGGAAACACCTTGGCCTCCGGAGCCGGCCTGTAGTAGGCCCACTTGCCGCGCTTCTCGCACGTCACGAGGCCGGCTTCGCAGAGGACATGCATGTGGTGGCTCACGGTGGCGTGCGTGATGCCGAGGGCTGCCTGGATCTCGCAGGCGCACATCTCGCCGCGGCGCCGCAGGAGCATCCACGTCGTGTAGCGGCGCTCGTCGCCCAGCGCCTTGGCGCGGGCCAGGCCCGTGCGGAAGCTGGCGCTCGCGCGAAGGGCGGCGACGTCGCCCTTGTAGTCCGCGCAGCAGGAGGAAGCGGCCTCGCCCGTGAGGAGCTCGAGGCGCTGGGCGAGGGCCGGCTCGATGCGAGGCACATGTCGATGTAGGTCTACATGAGATATGTAGATGTCGGTCGACATGACATTCTATTGCCGGGCTTAGGCTTAGGCGGCTTAGGCCGAGGAACGACGAGGCCGCGGGGACCTTGCTCTCGCTCTTGCTCTCGACCTCCCTAAGCCTCGGCCTCAGCCTCGGCCCAAGCAGCAGGGCTCAGCGCTTCCGCCCCGCGCGCCCGGAGAGCACGCGCTCGACCTGCTCGCCGAGGTCGGGCATCGAGTCCTCGTTCACGAGCATGACGTCCGCGAGCGCGACCACGCGCCCGAGGCCCCATCCCAGCTCGCGCTCGTCGCGGGCTATGAACTGGCCTTCGTCCTTGATGTCGTCCTCGCGGTTGCGGGAGAGCAGGCGGCCAAGGCGCGTCGGGCGGCTCGCGTGGATCGCGACGAGCGTGAAGTCGTTGCCGAGGCGGTGGCGGAAGACCTCGAGCTCCGCCTCGCTGCGCACGCCGTCGATCACGCCGACGTCCGGGTGGATGCTCTTCAGGCGCTCGCACGTCTTCTCGGCCCACACGCCGGGCCCGAAGTCGGTGCGCATCTGCATCGCGACCTCGGCCACGGACTCGCTCGTGATCGGCAGCCCGCGGCGGCGCACTTCCTCCCAGATGAAATCGCCCATGCGGAGGACGGGGATGCCGTGCTTCTTCGCCACCTCGACGGCGACGGACTTGCCGGCGCCCGGCATGCCGGTGAACGCGAAGACCCTCATGGTGTCGAAGCGGAAGAGGCGGGATCGGCGGATAAAGCCGCCTGGATCTGGGGCACGACGCCGGGGCCCAGCACGCCTGCCCAGCGCTGCGCCGGAACGCCGTCGCGAAAGACGATCACCGTTGGCACGACACGGATGGCGAGCGCGTCCCAGAGGGGATCGTCGTCGTCGCTGATGTCCACGACCCACTGCTCGCGGAGCGCCTTGTAGTGCGGAAGGAAACGATGGCAGTAGCCGCACCAGTCCGCAGTGAACATCACCGCGACGCGGCCCGGAGGCAGATCGCTCGGACGGAACGCGGAGCCATCGCGCTGCACGACCACAAGACCGGCCACTGTTCAAACGCCTTGAACCTTTCAGCCGAACGGCTGCAGGATACCACCCCGCGCGGTAGGGAGGGAGCGGCTATGGCGGGCCAAGCCAAGCGGCACGAGCCGACGGGCGCAGTTGCTCGCCCGCCACCGAAGGGGATCTGATGCCGACCACCGATTGTCTCAGCGTAGCGTCCCGGCGACGCATCTACGAGTGCGTGACCACGAACCCGGGCGCCCATCTGCGCGACGTCGCGCGTCGGTGCGACATGCCCCTGGGCACGAGCCTCTACCACCTCGACTACCTGGAGCAGGCCGGCCTCATCGTCTCCCGCCGCGACGGACGCTACAAGCGCTACTTCGGCAGCCACAGCATGGGCCGCCGCGAGAAGGAGGTCCTGAGCGTCCTGCGCCACGACGCGCCGCGCCGCCTCGTCACCGCGCTCCTCGAGCGAGGCGCGAGCACGCAGCGCGACCTGTGCGCCTCCGTCGGCGTCTCCCGCAGCACCGTGAGCTTCCACCTCGCGCGCCTCGTCACCGAAGGCGTCGTCGCGCGCGTCCCGCGCCGCCCCGAAGCGCTCTACGAAGTGACCGAGGCGCAGTTCACGCAGGACCTTCTCTCCCGCTTCGCCGCGTCGCTCGCGCACGCGCCCGAGGCGAGCCTCGCCGTGCCCATCCCGGTACAGGGCCAGGCAGAGACGTCGGCGCTCGTCGGGTGATCGCATGGCCATGACCACGTCCGACGGGAGCGACGTCGTCCCGATCCGCTTCAACGGCCTCAAGAGCGCGGAGAACGTGGTCTTCTTCGGCAACAACCTCGGCGTCGAATGCCAACGCTGCGGCGCGTACAACCAGACGTCGATGGGACACAAATTCTGCGCGCACGTCTCGTGCCCGATCGCGCTTCGCGAATTCAAGCGCCGCAAGCGCAAGCGCACAAGCTCGCTCGAAAAGGTCTACATCCCCCGCTACGCCGAGCGCGGCGCCGAGAGCCTACCGCTTGAGCGGGAGAACGACGTCTAGGATCCCGTTGCGGAACGTCGCGACCGCATTCTCCTCGTCCACGGCCGCAGGGAGCGGCAGGTCACGCCTGAACGCAAGCGGCCCGTCGCCAAGGCCGATGAGAAGCCGCCCCTCCAACAAGCTCACGTGCACGCTCGTCGCCTCCGCATTGCGCGTCTCCACCGTGACGGTCACGTTCCGGTCGTCCGTGAACACGTCGAGCGCACCAAGCGACGGCCCCTCTTCCCCCGCCAACCCGGCCGCGAGCGCGACGGAGACCGCCTGGCGATCCTCCGCCGCCTTCCTCGAAAAGGTCGGGTCACCGCGGATGCGCTTCGCGAGCGCCTCCAGCATGTCCGCCACGTCCTTCGGGTCAGAGACCTTCTCAGGCATCTGACCCCCACGTCGGCGCCTGGCTGCCTTAAGGGAGAGCCCTTTTCCCGAACGCCCTTTCTTCCTCGACGGGCGCGGGCTCGGAAGCGGACGCGGCCCGGGTCTCGGGCCTCGGGAGGGATGTTTTGTCGTGTAGCCATTCGGTTACGCATGCGTCCGCTCCCGCCACCCGCATCCGACGCCCGCCCCTCGCCCGCTTCCGCGCCCGCTTCCGCTCCGATGCGGGCGCGGGCTCGGAAGCGGACGCGGCCCGGGTCTCGGGGGTTTGCACCGTCTTCCTGCTTCATCCGACGACCCTCACATGCCTCCCACGTGCTTGTGCGACCCGCGCGTCCAGAGGAGTGGCGCGCGCTTCGCGCTCTGCGGCTTCGCGCCCTCGAAGAGGACCCGCGCGCGTTCGGCCGCACCCTCGACGAGGAACGCGCCCAGCCCGAGGCCGAGTGGCGGGAGCGCGCGTTCGGACCGCGCAACGCCATCTTCGTCGCGGAGCGCGCGGGCGCCCTCGTCGCGATGTGCGGCCTCCACGTCGAGGACGATGGCGCGCTCCAGCTCTGGGGCATGTGGACGGCACCCGAGGCACGCGGCGCCGGCGTCGGGCGCGCGCTCGTGGACGCGGCCCTGGCCGAGGCGCGCGCGAGGGGCGCGGCGCGCGTGCACCTCTGGGTGAACCTCCAGCAGGCGGGCGCGATGCGCCTCTACGAGCGCGCAGGCTTCGAGCGCGACGGCGCGCCGATCCAAGGCACGCGCGACACGACGCGGACGTATCAGCGGATGCAGGCGCGGGTGTGACGGCGCCCCCCAAGGTCGCATGCGGAACACGGAGCCTCATGCTGCGACGGAGCCGCGGAGAGAGCCCAGGGACACCGTCGCTGGGTGGGGGAAGGCGGGCTCCGTGTTCCACGGCATCCGCCTCAACGCCATCGGGCGATCACGTGAGCCCTGGCACATGCACCACACATGCACCACACATGCACCACACATGCACGACACATGCATGGCACATGCGCGGCAGCACATGCGCGGCACATGCCCGCACAAGCCGGCACATGCCCTGCACATGCCCTGCACATGCGCGGCACATGTGTGGCACATGCCCTGCACATGCGCGGCACATGCGTGGCACATGCCCCAGCGTCCGGCGACTCGCCCTTTTTCGCAGAACGCGGGGAGTCCTTCTCGGGGTCGGAGCGCAGCCGCGGCCCGCAGGCCGCGGCGAGCACCGACCCCGAAGAGGGCGCGTTCTGCGAAAAGTCGGGTGGGCCATGGGGGCCGCAGGCCCCCCACCGGCCACGGGCGCGAGGGCGGTCGCGCGAGCGCGGTCGTGTGCAGAAGTGCGGGGGGCTAAAGCCCTAGCACTTCTGCGCCGATGATCAATTTCTGGATCTCGTTCGTGCCTTCGTAGATCCCGATGATCTTCGAGTCGCGCCAGTAGCGTTCGACGGGGTATTCGCCCGAGAATCCGTTGCCGCCGTGGAGCTGGACCGCGCGCTCGGTGACGCGCGTGCAGGCCTCGCCCGCGTAGAGTTTCGCCAGGGAGACGGCGAGGCGGTTGTCGAGTCCCTGGTCTTTCATCCACGCGGCCTTGTAGACGAGGAGGCGCATCGTCTCGACCTCGAGCGTCATGTAGGCGATGTGCTCCTTCACGAGCTGGAACTCGCCGATCTTCTTGCCGAACGATTCGCGTGTGCGCGCGTACTCGATGCTCGCGTCGAGCGCGGCGGCGGCGATGCCGACGGCGCCTGCGGCGACGGAGAGGCGGCCGCCGTTGAGGATCTTCATGAACTGGTCGAACCCGCTTCCGGGCGCGCCGATCATGCGGTCGGCCGGGATCGTGCAGTCCTCGTACAGGAGCTCGGCCGTGGGGGATGCGCGGAGGCCCAGCTTGCTCTTGGCTTCGATGCTGCCGACCTTGAAGCCGGGGTCGCCGCGGTGGACGATGAACGTCGAGATGTGCTCGCGCTTCGTCTTGGGGTCGAAGTCGTCGGTGCGGGCGTAGACGACGTGGTAGTCGGCTTTGCCGCCGTCGCTGATCCACATCTTGTGGCCGTTCAGGACCCATTCGCCCTTCGCGTTCTTGCGCGCCGTCGTGCGCAGGCCCGCGGCGTCGGAGCCGCTCTGCGGCTCGGTGAGCGCCCATGCGCCGCGCTTCTCGCCCGTGCTGATCGGCGGGAGGTACTTCTTCTTCTGGGCTTCGTTGCCGAAGAGAAGGACGTTCATCCCGAAGAGGGACGTGTTCACCGAGATCGTCGTGCGAAGCGACGAGCATCCGCGCGCGAGCTCCTCCGTGAGCATCGCGTACGTGACGGCGTCGAGCCCCGCGCCTCCGTATTCGGTCGGGATCGGGGCGCCGAGGAGCCCGAGCGCGCCGAGCTTCTTGAAGACGGAGTCGGGGACGTCGCCCTTCTCTTCCCATTCCTCGATGTGCGGGTCGATCTCCTTGGCGACGAACTCCTGGACGGTCTGACGCAGCAGGCGCTGCTCCTGTGTGATCGCGAACTCCATGCTGCGCGACAGGAGATGCCGGTATAGAAACCTCTTCTCACCCGTATCGGGGCCTGAGCTCGGCGAAGCGCTTCATCATGTCCGTGAGCGGGCGCCCCGCGAGCTCGTCCTCAAGGCGGTCGAGGAGCGCGTGCGTCGCGGGCGCGATCTGGATCGCCATCGTGGGCGCCAAGCGCGCGTGGGTGAGCGTCAGCCGCGTGCCGTTTTGGTCGGGCGCGAGCTCCCAGCGCATCACGCTGCGCTCGCTGAGCGGCATGGCGGCCGTGGGCTCGATGATGCGCTCATGCTCGAAGACGCGCGGGGGATCCCACACGAGCACCTTGCCCGTGACGTGCACCTTGGCGGGCCCGCTCCAGAACTCGATCGCGCCGCCCACGCGCCCCTCGATCATGGCTTTGGTCATGTACCAGCGATGGAGGTGCTCCGGGTCGGTGATCGCGTCCCACACGGCTTGCGGCGCGTGCGCGAGGCGCCTCTCGAAGACGAGCGTCGCCTGACCGTTCTCGTAGAGCACTTGGCCTGCGGGCGTCGTCATCGGGATCCCTTCTTCTTCGTCACCGCGTTCGCATCGAGGTATCGCTCGAGGTCGTCGAGCGCTTGCGGCCACAAGGCCTGGTACTTCGCCACCCACTCGTAGAGCTGCATCAACCCCTCCGGCTCGAGCGCATAGATGCGCTGCTGGGCGCTGACCTCGACGCTCACGAGGCCTGTATCCCGCAGCACCTTCAAGTGGCGCGAGACGGCGGGCTGCGTGAGGCGCGGGAAGGCGGACGCGATCTCGCCGGCGTTGCGCTTCCCGCGCGCGAGGAGATCCAGCACGCCTCGGCGCGTGGGGTCCGCGATGGCGAAGAAGACGTCGGCCAAGGGCTCACCCCACGGCCTTCTTCACGAGCGCGGCGATCCGCGCCTCATCGCCGCCGGTCGGCTTGAGCCACGCATAGGATGTCGGCCACATCTGGCCCTCGTCGAGTTTCGCGGGCGTGTTGAACCCCAGCGTCGCGTAGCGCTCCTTGAACTTGTCCGCCGGCTTGAAGAACACCACGACCTCGTCCTCCTCGTTCGCATACGCCGGAAATCCGTACCAGGTCTTCGCGCGCAGGCTCGGCGCCGCCTTGCCCACGATCTCGTGCAGCTTCTGCGCCAGCGCGCGGTCGCGCGGCGACATGGCCGCGATGGCGGCGAGCGCGGCCTTCTCGCCCGCCTCCTTCGTCTTCGCCGCCTTGCGCTCGTGGAGGAGCGCCTTCATCGCAGCCTTCTCCTCCGCGCTCAGGCCCGTGATCGGCTTCTTGGCCGCGGCCATGCTATCGAGCCTCCGCGGGCTGCAGGAGAGCGAAGCGGTTGCCGTCGGGGTCGAGGAACTTCGCGAGCACGCCGAAGGGCATCTCCGCAGGCTCGCCCACCGCGACGCCGCGCGCCTTGAGCTTCGCGGCTTCCGCGCGGCAGTCCGGCGTGGCGAGCGTGAACTGGACGCTCTCGTTCGCGCGCGGGTCGACGAGGTACTCGCCCTTCACGAGCGCGAACTCGACCGCGGCGCCTGGCGGCGCGACCGTGAGCCAGCGCGCGCTCTTGTTGCTGTGGTCCTGACGCTTCTCGAAGCCGAGCTTGTCGACGTAGAACGCGAGCGCCTTGTCCTGGTCGTTCACGAGGATCGGGACGTGGGTGAGCTTGTCGAGCAAGGGATCACGTCCTCTTGGGCGTGAACGCCTTGACCATCAGCTTGCCAAGCCAGCTCTGCTGCACGATGGCCCATGCGTTCCCGTCCGGGTCGCGGAAATAGGCGGAGGTGCCCCACGGCGCGCGTTGCGGCTTCTCGTGTCCGGGCACGTCGAAGCGGACGCCGCGCGCCTTCATGGCTTCGTGGTCGGCGATGCAGTCCGTCGTCGAGAGGGCGACCTGCAGCCCCGCGGTGCCGGCCTTCTGATCCTGCGCGGCCGGGACGCGCGTGAGCTGCTTGGCCGAGATGAGCGCGAATTCGATGTCGCTCCCCCGAGGCGCGACCGTGAGCCAGCGCGCGCCCTCGGGGCCACGGTGGTCGGCGCGCTTCTCGAAGCCGACCTTCGCCGTGTAGAATTCCAGCGCGCGGTCCTGGTCGGTCACGATGAGCGGGACGTGGGTCAGCTGCACGAGGGCCACATGAGCGCTTCGTTATTTAACGTTTCGCTCAAATACGGCGGGTAGAAGGAGCAGGCGACCATCCAAAACCACCCTAGGGAGTTCTTACCCCGCCGTGACGACACGAGGCGCGATGGCTGCGTTCCTCGTTCCCCAGACCACCCTCCTTCTCCCGCCGACGTCCAGGTTCATCGTCACGTGCCTCTGGGAAGTCGAGGCGATGGAGGAAGTCCATCTTTCGTTGATCTGAGCCTTCTCCCGCCGACCGACGCAGGCGCCCCGAGGTCTCGGAGGCGAAAGGAAGCCTCCTCACGCCGCACCGTGCCTCGTCACGCTTTTTTCCATCCTTTTCCGTCACCCATTCGGAAGCATGGCGCGCAACGACCGGTTGCATACGGTCTCGCGAAGCCCTATTCGGATCCGTCCAAAGCCGTTCAACGCAGGATATACCCCCTTGGTGACAGTTCGGGAGCATGCGATTCGACCCGTTCCGACCGGCCTCCCCCCGGTCCGAAGCCCGCACGGACTGCCCCTTCTGCTCCGGAGCGACGAGCAAGGGTCGCGTCTGCAACATCTGCAAGCGCGCCGGCCTCGAAGGGGGCGCCTGAAGTGACGGCCATCGTCACCGTGCGCCGCCTCCCCGTCGCCGGAGAGATCGGCTGCGTGGGCGCCTGCCCGCTCTGCAGCGTCCCGGGCAAGAGCAGCCCCCCTTGCCTCGCATGCCGGGAGGAGCTGCGCTCCCGCCTCGCCGACATGCAGCTCCAGTACTACATGCAGCGCGCGATGAACTGAGCTGGATTCCCGATGATCGGAGGCTTTTCCCCAAGGCGGGGCGCTCGAGCCGGGGCCGCAGTGCGTGCGGCGCCTCTTGTCGCGCCCCGCCTTGCAGGGACGCCCCAGCGCGCGGCGGCCGCCGCGATAGCTTCATGATATCTACCCCCTGATTTCCGCTGGAAAACCAGTCCCTTTCCGGCGTCCGCACGACGCGCAGACCCAGGAGGGACGCGCCGGCGGCCGCCTGCCCGGTCAGCCGATCTCGACGAGAAGTTCGACTTCCACCGGCGCGCCCAACGGCAGGACGTTGACCCCGACCGCGGCGCGCGCGTGACGCCCCGCGTCACCAAAGACCTGGACGAGGAGCTCGCTCGCGCCATTGGCCACCTTCGGCTGGTCCGTGAAGCCATCCGCGCTCGCGACGAACGCTCCGACCCGCACGACGCGCTTCACGCGCGCGAGCTCGCCGATCTCCACCTTGAGCGCCGCGAGCGCGTTCAGCACGCATTGCCGGGCGAAGGTCTGCCCCTCCTCGAGCGCGACGCCTTCCCCGAGGCGGCCCGTCTTGGGCAGCTTCCCGTCGACGAAGGGCAGCTGCCCCGCGACGTAGACGAGGTTCCCCGTGCGCACCGTGGGCACGTAGGCCGCCACCGGCCGCGTCGGGGTCGGGAGCGCGTATCCGAGCTTCGTGAGCGTCTCCTCGGGGCTCATGGGCTCGAGAGTCGGCGCAGCGCGCAAAAGGATTCTTGTCCGCCGCCGCGCTCGCGCAGACCGTTGGACGTCGTCCCCTTCCCGCCACGCCCGTCGCCCGAGGCGCCCCTTGTCGCGAGCGCCACGTCCAGCGCGTTCCTGCTCCCGCCCGGCGCTCCGCTGCCGCCAGGCACGGACACGTGGCTCCACCTGCCCGATGGCGCTCGATTCGCGTACGTGCCGACGCCGGGGCCCGCGCCCGAGCCCGGGACCGACGTCATGCTCACGGTCGATCCGTTCGTGCGAGGCAACCGCTTCACCCCGCTCCACGAGTCGCCGCGCGCGCTCGCCGCGCTCCTTGGCATCGCCGCAGCGCGCCGCGTGGACAGCGGCCCGGAGAGCGAGCGGCTCTTCCTCTTCATGCGCGGGCAGGGGCTCGTCTTCGACCAGAACGGCGACAGCGCGCGCTTTGGTCCCATGACGGCATGCCTCGCGCCCGCGGGCGAGCCGGCGCGCCTCTGGGCGCAAGGCCCGGAGGACGTCCTCCTCCTCGTCTTCCAGCCGCGAGGCGCGAAGGTCGAGCGGCGCACGCTCAGGAGCGAGATCGAGAAGCGCCGCAGCCACCAGGCGTGATGCTTCTCCACCTCACCACGAGGGCGGCTCGCGCTCGGCGCCCCATCGCTCGATATCATGGGACCGCGCCGGCGCCGCCACGCTCGTCCCCGCGCGCTCGGAGAGCCGGAACTCGAGCCACTCGATGCGCCCGTCCTGCACGAGGCGCTTGATCGCCGCCTGCCTGGGCGTGAGCTGCGAGCCGTTCGCCTTGAACTCCACGAAGACGATCTTGTCCTCCTCGAACTGCACGCCGTCGATGGGCGAGCCGAGGAATCGGAACTGCCGCGGGTCGTGCGGATAGCCCGCCATGAAGGGCGCCCACTGCTCCGTGATGCGACCGTACACGGTGGAGAGCGATTGCTTGCTGCTCTCGACGCTCGCGAGGCGCTCCTCCAGGCGCGCGACCTTGTCGTGGTACACGCGCACGACGATCACGAGCGCGAGCACGAGCGCGATGACCATCATCGTCAGGTACAAGAGCGGGTCCACGGCGCGGCGAAGGCACGCGCCCGATTTCACGCTGTCGATGCCGTCGGCACCACATGGACCGGAGCGCCGGACGAAGCCGAAGCGACGAAGCCTTCTCGTCACTTCGGCGCTTCGGACCCGTCGGGTCGTCCGGTCCGTTGGACCCGGCGCGCTTGGAAGACGACGATCGCGCCCGCAAGCGCCAGCCCCGTGAGAGCGGCCGCCCAGAAGGTCCAGCCGAGCCCGTAGCGCGCGCCGATCGCCCCGAAAAGGAACGGCGCCACCGCGTTCCCGAGCCCGAGCATCGTGCCGTAGATGCCGTTCGCGAGCCCGCGCTGCCCGGTCGGCGCGCCCTCGTGCACGAGCATCAGGTTCGCGGGGATGAGCGCCCCCGTCGCGAGGCCAGCGACGCCCATCACGGCGACGAGCGCCCACAGCGTCGTCGCGAAGGGCACGGCGAACAGCGTGAGTGCGAGCACGACGATCCCGCCCACCATGACGCGCGACGGTCCGATCCGACCCAGGAGCCGCGGAAGCCCTGCGCGCACGAGGAGCGCGGTCGCTTGACGGCCGCCAAGCAGGAGCCCGACGACGGCGACGCTCAAGCCCACGGCAAGGGCGTGGAGCTGGAAGAACGACTGTTGCGTCGCGAAGAGCATGCTGTACGCGAACGTGCCGAAGGCGGAGAGCACGAGGGCCGGATGCGCGAGCAGGCGCCACGCGCGCGCGTACGAGGAGCCCGGAGGCGCGGGGCGCGGCGCCGGCTTCACCTCGGGCAGCATCATCGTGATGGCGAGCCCGGCGACGTTCGTCGCGACCGTGAGAAGGAACGCCGCGCCGAAGCCGTAGCGGTCCGCGACGAAGTGGCCGATCGGTGGCCCCACGAGGAAGGCGAGGCTCATCGCGATCGTGTAATCCGAGGTCGCCTTCGCGACATCGTCTGCCCTGTCGAAGAGGTAGCTGTTGGCGGCGACCCAGAACACGCCACCCGCGAAGCCGAAGAGGAGGACGCCTGGGACGCTCCACCACTGCGTCGGCCCGAACGCGAAGAACAGGCTCGACGCGATGGTCGCGACGAAGGCGATCACGAGCGAGGGCTTGCGGCCGCGACGGTCCGCCATGTCGCCCATCGGCAGACGCAGCGCGATCTGCATCACGCCGTAGAGGCCCATGACGATCCCGATGAAGCGCAGCGACGCGCCGAAGGTGAGCTTCAGGTGCTCGGGCAACAGGGGGACGCCGAGCGCCTGCGAGAAGGAATAGAGGAACGTGGCGACGTACAATCGCCGCAGCGCGCGGTCGTGCTGGAGCGCGCGGTCCCTCATCGGCGAGCGAAGTGAGCGCGACCGCAAGACCCTGACGCTTCGAGGCAGCTCCCGACGTCAAGCGTGCGCGGTCTCGACGACGATCTCGACGCCATCCTTTCGCACGAGGATGGCCCCGTCCTGTTCGAGCCTCTTCAGGTGGTAATGGAGCGCCTGCCGCGACACGCCGAGCGCGTGCGCGAGCTCGGGCGCGCGCATCGGGCCGCGCTCGCGCAACGTGAGGAGAGCGCGCTCGCGAAGCGCGGGCGTGGGAGCGACGCGCGCGCTCTCGACGGGCCACAGGCGCCGCAGGGGCCCATCCTGCACGACCCGCACGACGCCCGCCGCTTCGAGGAGCGCGACGTGGTGGCGCGCGACCCCGTTCGAAAGCGCGAGCTTGCGCTGCACCTCCGCGAGCGAGAGGCCCGGCTCCTCGCGCAGGAGGGCGACCATCGATGCACGCCGCGGGTGCTCCAGGGCGCGGCGCGGCGCGAGGCGCGCGTACAGCGGGAAGAGCCCGAGGCCGGGCCAGCGGCGCGCGAGCGCGACGAAGCCCAGCGCGCCCGTGCCCAGACCGGCCGCAACGATCGCGACCCAGACCTGCGGCTCGACGCCGTTCTCGACGACGGCCGCCGACACCATGGGAGCGCCGTTGCCGTCGATGCGCAGGCGCAGCTCGACACCTGCGCCCTCGTCGAGGCTCGTGCGACCGACGCCGACGAACGTGGAGCCCATCCCGATGTCGCGACCCACCTTGATGGCGAACACGAGCGGCGCTTCCTCGCCCGGCGCAAGGTCGAAATCGACGACGACCGCGTCGACAGTGAGCGGCGCCATCTCGAGCGACGCGCGTCCCTTGGCGGGCGCAGCTCCTGTGTTCGTGACGTAGAGCGTGACGAGGCGCGTGCTTCCGGCCGAAGCGTTGATATCGTTCTCGTCGAAGCGGAGCGTGAGGCCCGGCCGCGCAGGGGACGCCACCGGCTCGGTGGGGATCGGCCCGTGGACCGGGGCATCGATCGGTTCATAGGCGTCCTCCCGGACCGGCGCGGCGGGGGGAATGGCGCGCAGGTGGAGGACCACGGTCGCGCGATGCGTTCCGCCGCTCACCTCGAGGAGCGCGTCCACGGGCTGCGCGTCGCGCGTCGCCGTGATGCGACCGCTCGCGTTCACGCGCACGTGCGGAGGCAGCGCGAGCGCCACCGCGTCCAGGCTGCCGCCCCACCCCAGCGGCAGACGCAGGAGGAGCGAGACGTTCGTCGGGACGTCCATGGGATCCTCGATGCCGACGACGAAGGGCGCGCTGCCGCCCTGGACGACCGTGACGTTGAGCTCGCTCTCGTGCACGAAGAACGCGTCGGAGGGCTCCGGCTCGGGGTCGGGCGATGGCGGGGGTTGCGAGGTGTCGTTCGCGGCCTGCGTCTCGTTGGCGTTCGTGGTGTTGTCCTCGACGCTCTCGTTCGTGGAGTTCCCTTCGAAGCTTCCGGTGCCGTTGCCGGTCGTGTTCGTGGGGGGCGGCGTCGTCTGGTTCCCGCTGGGCGCGACCTCGTCGTGAGGAGCATCGGGATCGATCGGGTCTCGGGGAGGCTCGGCGATGACGACGTGCAGGACCGCTTTTCCGGGCGCCGCCGTGAGGCTGTTGCGGTCGGTGGCAACGACCTCGACGGTCCACTCTCCGGTCGCGTTGGCGGCCACGGTCGCGTGCGCCTTGCCCGGCGTGGTGGGCGTGACCGTGATATCAGGAGTGTCGATCGTGAAGGAAAGGTTCCCGCCGCCCGTCGTGGTGCCTCGCGCGAGGTGGACGAGCACGGGCGAGCTGCCGTTCGTGGTGATCGTGATCTCGCTCGTGGCGTTGCCACCGGGCACGGCCGAGACGCTCGCGGGGCTCAACGTCACCGTGAGGCTGCCCGTCGCCTGCGCCCCCACGAGGGGGAACGCGAGCACGAGCGCCACGGCCGCGACCGCGAGCTTCGTCGACCTACGCACGGTGGCAACTCCTCCGGCTCACGGTCCGCGTCCCGGTCATTAAACCCTTACTTCCGTGGGCTCTACGTCATCGTCGTCCGAGGTCTGCGTCTCCACCACGAGCCACGCGTCGGCCGCGTCGTCCATGGGCGGCGCGGTCGGCTCGGCCGCGGGCACGCTGGGCAGCGGGGCCGACGACGAGTTCCCCGGGGGAGGAGGGGGATCCGTCTGGTCCGCATGCGTGCTGTTGCCGGGGCGCGTCGCGTGGCCCGGAGGTGGAGAGGGATACGGGTCCGTGTGGTTCGACGGGGGCGTCCCGTTCGAAGGCGGCGTGCCGTTCGAGGGAGGCGTCGTGTTCGTGGGAGGCGACGTGTGGTTCCCACCAGTCCCGTTCCCGGTGCCGTTCCCGGTCTCGTTCCCGGTCCCGTTGGAGGGCAAGCCGCAACTCCAGACGACGGACGCAAAGCAGACGGAGACGAACGCGCGGTCTTCGCCGTCTGCGCCGCTCGCGATCACGCTGAGCGTTCCGGGCCCGCTGATGGGCACGAGCGACCGGACGACGCCGCGGATCTGGATGCTCGCGTGCGAGGCGAGGTCGTGCTCGTACTCTGCAAGCTCGACGCGCCACTGGACCGGGGCGCTCGCGCCCAGCGTCACGTGCTGGGCGTGCGCGTCGGGGTTCGTCACGGCGAGCCAGAACTCCGCGCGGCCCCCTGCGCCCACGATGCTCTGGTCATGGGGAGATAGCTGCGGCGCCGCCTGTTGCGTGCCGTTCGGAGGCAGCGTGTGGTTCCCCGGCGGCGTCTCGTTGGACGGCGGCGTCTCGTTCGAGGGCGGCTCGGTCTGGTTCGCGTGCAGGGTGCGGGGAGCGGGAGCCGCGGGCACGGAGGCGGGAGGGATCGGCGCGTCCGCGACGGCCGCCGTGAAGGAGGTCTCCACGGCGGCGGAGTCGGCGATGCTGCCGCGGGCGGTCACGCCGACCCTGGCAAGATCCGGGGCGCCTTGCGTGGCGGCCCCGGCGGTGGCAACGAACAGGACGCAGATCATGGCAACGGCCCATGGGGCGTGTCGGGGCAACATCGTGACTCCAAGCGTCCCCGTGCGCAGCGGCGGATATCGGCTCATTGGAGGGATTTTGACGCGCTCGGCATACGGCGCCAACTTGCCCTCTCAGGCGCGTGGTGACAACCGTCTGGCCCCTGGTGCGCCCGCCCTCAGCCGCACCGCGTGGAAAAGGTACTGCTGCGCGAGCCCGGCGTCCGCGCCCCAGCGCTCGCGCGCCCACGCCACGGCTTCCGGCGCGCGAAGCGTGCGGCCCGCGACCTCGCTCGCCGCGCGCAGGATCCACCGATCGACCGGGAACGCCTCGTCGACGTCGAGGCTGAAGAGCGCGATGCAGTCCGCGACCTTGGGGCCCACGCCCGGAAGCCGGAGGAGCGCCTCGCGCGCCTCGTCCCAGCTCGCGCCACGGAGCGCGTCCAGATCGACGTCGCCTTTCGCGATCATGCGCGCGCTTGCGCGCAAGAAGGGAGCGCGGTAGCCCAGGCCCGCAGCGCGCAGCGTGCTCTCGCGCATGCGGGCCAGGGCGCCGGGCGCGGGGAGCGCGCCGTCGGCATCGGCGAGCGCGCGGAGGATGCCCTCGATGCGGAGCACGTTGTTGTTCGCGCTCGTGAGGAAGGCGACGGTCGTCTCCCACGGGTCCTGGCGCAGCAAGCGCAATCCGGGCATCGCGGCGAGGCCGGGCGCGATCGCCTCATCGCGCGCGAGGCGCAGGCGGCGCGCGGCGTCCGCGGGCTCGATGCGGAAGTAGCGCTCGAACGCGCGCCGGGGCGCGCCGGTCGCTGCCACGTTCGTACCATCTCCCCGGAGGACGACCGCGCGCCCTTCGATGCGGCCGACGAAGGAATCCCCCTCGCGCCGCCAGAGGAACGCTTGGCCGCCCTGGAGCGAGTGCGGGAGGTCGATCGGGCCCGCGAGCTTCATCCCGCGCGCCCCACCGGGAGCCCGGGCAGCGGCCCCGCGTCGGTCTCCAGCACGTAGAGCCCGGTCGGGCCGTCCGTCGCGAGGATGTAGCCGCGGAAGAAGCGCGCGCCCCAGACGCTCGGCCGGGCGCCCCACTCGCCGGCGCGTTCCTCGTGCGGCTGGTAGAAGCCGATGCTCGTCGCGTTCGCAGGATCGTGCGCGTCGATGAGCCACACTCCGCCGTGGTAGTGGCCGACGACGACGCGGCCGCTCGCGTCCGTGTCGAAGACGTGCGGGCTGAAGATGAACGGCGTGTCGACGGTGAGGTTGCCGGGGATGCTCCACCAGCCGAGCTTCTCGGGGCTCGCCGGATCCGTCGTGTCGAGGAACGTGAGCTGGCCGGCCTCGGGCGCGGTGACGATCTCGGGGCCGACGACCGTCACGTGCTTCCCCTGGATCGGCGCAGGGAACGTGCGCGCGTCGTGGAGCGCGACGAGCGCGCTTGGCGCGAAGTCGGTCACCGTGGCGACCTCGCGCGGCATCGTGGGGTCGGTGATGTCCACGATCTTGAGCCCGGCGTCCCAGTACGCGACGTACATCAGGAGCGCGCCGGTCTCGGGGTGTGTCTCGATGAACACGTCGTGCGGGAAGACGAGCTTCGACGGATCGGGCGGCGCGATCACGCTGTAGAGGCCCAGCGGCTCGAGGCGCGCGCCGGTGCCGTCGCGCACGAGCTTGTCGATGTAGACGCGCTGCGTGGGCGGAAGGGCCGCGTCGATCGTGCCGGTGAGCGGGTTCGTGACGAGGTCGTACGTCGCGAGCGTCACGAGCTCCAGCGTCGGCGAGACGCGGTGGTAGTGCATCGTGTGCGGGCCGTTCACCGGAAGCGGCAGGAAGGAGGCGAGCGTCGGGTGCGTCGGGTCCTGCACGTCGACGACGTACACGCCGCGCGGCGCGCGGGCGGTCGGGTTGTCCGTCGTCTGCTGGCCGGGCAGCGTGCGCTGCGTCGAGAGGAGCGCGAACGCGCCGTCGCTCGTGACCTCGACGTCGCCGCCGCCTTCGCTGCGGAAGTCGCCGATCACGGCCGGATGCCGCACGTCCGTCAGGTCGACGACGGCGAACCCGCCCTCGGGGTTGCTGCGCGAGACGAACACGAGGTTGCCGTTCACCGCGAACTCGTTCACCGTGCCGTTCCCGTATTCGGAGCCGTCGCCCCACGGCTTCACATGCGACACGAGGCGCAGGTTCCAGGACGCGTTGTGGAGCGCGGGATCCGTGTGGTCGTGGTCCTGCACGATCGGCTCGCCCAGCACGGGCGCGAGGGGCGACGGGTGCGCGGGAGGCGTCCTCGTGGAAGGCTCTGCGCCGAGGCAGCCGGCGACGGCGAGCGCCACCAGAAGGACGACCGCCGCGCGCATCGGGGGCGACCGGTCGGCGCGCGTGAAATAGATTCTGGGTGGCGCCTCACGTTATGTACCCGTGGCCCGTTGCGCGCGCGATGGCGTTCCGGGCCTTCGTGGCCGTCGCGGTCCCGCCCGAGCCCTCCCTCGTCGCGCTCCTCGACGAGCTCGCCCGCCTGCGCGCGGACGTGACGCCCGTGGACGCGGCGCAGCTCCACTTCACCCTCTCCTTCCTCGGCCAGGTGGCCGACGAGGCGCAGCCGGCGCTCGCGGCCGCCGTCGCGGAGGCGGCGCGCGGCGCGCGCCGGTTCGCGTTGCGCCTGCTGCACGTGGGCGCCTTCCCGAACGTCCGCCACCCGCGCGTCGTCTGGGTGGGCGTGGAGGACCCGGGGCCGATCTCCACCCTCGCCATACGTGTGCGGGCCGAGCTCGCGGCGCGCGGATACTCCGGCGACGACAAGGACTTCCGCGCGCACCTGACGCTCGCGCGCGTGAGGTCGCCTCAGGCCGCGGACGAGCTTTCGACGTTCCTCAGGCGCCACGGCGCGGACGTGTTCCACGAGACGCCCGTCGAGAGCGTCTCGTTGTACAGGAGCACCCCCGGGCCCCACGGCCCCCGTTACGAAGCGCTCGCGACCGCGGCGCTGGAGGCGTGAGCATGGACATCCCGACGTGGGCGGTCGTCGTGCTCGTGAACGTGCTCCTCGTCGCGGGGGGCCTCATCGTCTTCCTCCCCGACAACGTCGTCCCCATGCGCCGCCGCGACGCGCAGCGGCTCCTCGACAAGTACGGCAAGTATCTCCTCGCCGCGCTCGCGGTCCTCCTCGTCCACCTCTTCCTCGTGCGCGTGGACCCGCTCGTGACCAACGCGCTCGGCTGGGACTTCGCGCCCATGGTCTCCGGGCTCGAGCGCGGCGCCGTGCCGAGCCTTTCGCAACTGTGGAACCCGGTGACGGACCTCTACTTCAGCATCGCGTACATCATCATCCACCCGTGGATGCTCTACTTCCCGATCCTGCTGTTCCTCCTCTCGGACGAGGAGCGCCCGGCGAAGGCGACGCTGCTCATCTATCCGCTCGCGTACCTGATCGCGCTGCCCTTCTACATCCTGTTCCCCGTCACGAACGTCTTCACGTACCATGGGATCCAGAGCCCGGTCTTCGAGCTCTTCCCCGGGCTCGTCGACATCTACTACAACCTCACGACACCCGACAACGCGTTCCCGTCGCTCCACGTCGCGATCGCGCTCCTCATCGGGAACGCCGCGCGCTACTCGCGCAACCGCAACTACCGGTACTTCGCCTACGTCTACGCGGCGAGCGTCGTCCTCGCCTCGCTGTACCTCAACATCCACTGGATCTCCGACGTCGTGGGGGGCGTGGTCGTCGCCGTCGCGGTCGCCGTGTTCACGCGGCGCTACATCAGCACCGAGCGCCTGGCTCTGCAGCGCGTGAAGCCGACGCCCGAGGAGGCGCAGGAGATCAAGGACGCCGCGCAGCGGCTCGTGACGAGCGTCCAAGACCAGGCCGACGGCATGGCCCTCGACGCGAAAGCGATGCTCGTGGGCAGCGTCGCGAAGGACACGTACCTGCGCCAGAGCATCGACTTCGACGTCTTCATGCTCTTCCCCCTCGCCACGCCGCGCGAGACCCTCGAAGAGGGGGGCCTCACGATCGGCCGCTCCGTGCTCGACGACCCGGAGGAGAAATACGCCGAGCACCCCTACACGCACGGCCTCTGGCAAGGCTACGACGCGGACGTCGTGCCCTGCTACGCGGTCGCCAGCGCGGGCGAGCGCATCACCGCCGTCGATCGCACGCCCTTCCACACGCGCTTCGTCGCCGAGCGCATGAGCCGCGAGCAGCGCGACCAGGTGCGTCTGCTGAAGGCGTTCATGAAAGGCGTCGGCGTCTACGGCGCCGAGGCGCGCACGCAAGGCTTCTCCGGCTATCTCTGCGAGCTCCTCGTCCTCAAGTTCGAGGGCTTCCGCGGCGTGATCGAGGCCGCCGCGGGATGGAAGCCTGGGACGTTCCTCGTCCTGGACAAGCTCGAAGGGACGCCGAAGTTCCCCGATGCGCTCATCTTCCTCGACCCCACGGACACGCGCCGCAACGTCGCGAGCGCCGTGTCCGCGGACACGCTCGCGCATTTCACCGACGCCTGCAAGGCGTATCTGCGACGCGAGAGCCTCGCCTTCTTCTTCCCGCGCCAGCTCGTCCCGCTCGCGCCCGACGAGCTCGCCGGCACGGTGCGAAAGCGGCGCGCGGAGTACGTGATGCTGCGCACGCGCGCGCCGGCCGTGCTCGAAGACCATCTGCACGACCAGGCGAGGAAGGCGATCAACGGCATGACGCGCCTGCTGGAGAAGCACGGCTTCGAGGTCCGCCGGTCGGCGTACGACGTGGGGCCCGAGATGCTTCTCCTGCTGGAGCTCTCGCGCATCCGGCTCCCGGAGACCGTCACGCACATGGGACCGCCCGCGAAGGCGAAGGAGCACGCGGACCGGTTCCGCCGCACGTGGAACGAGCACCGCGACGCGCGCTCGCCCGTCTACGAGGAGGGCGGCCGCCTGAAGGTCGAGCGCGTCCGCGAGCACCGGCGCGCGGACGAGCTGCTGCGCGCGCGCCTCCTCGAGTACGACCTCGGGAAGCACCTCAACGAGGCGCTCAAGGAAGGCTTCGAGGTGCTCGCGGGGCTGGATGTCATCCAGGAGAACACGGCGCGCCTGCTGACACGGCATCTGAACCGGAAGAAGAGCTGGGAACTCTGAGGGTTCCGACCCCAAGTCGGAACGTCGCGAAGAGCATATGCGAACAAGCGAACGATGCGACGCGTAACCATTTGGTTACATAATATTTTCTGATCGCTGGTTCGGGACAGGGAGCCCAACGAGGTGGTCGAGCTTCACGCGCAGGATACGCACGTCCCTCGATGCAGCCAGCGGACAACCGCTCTCCATGCGTCCGTTCGCGCGCGCGATCGTGCGAGGAGCTTCGTTGCGTTGCCCGGTGTTCGGGGAAGGCGCTCTTTTCGCGGGCTACAACAAGGTCGTCGGATCGATGCGCGCACTTCGGCGAGGACTTCCACGCGTCGCCGGGCGAGTGGACCGGCGCGCTGATGTTCGCCCATGGCATGATAGCATCGGGCGGCTGGTACGTGCTCTTCCTTCTCGGCGGTCCCATCTTCGCGTGGCAAGGGATCGCGTGGCTCGTCGGCTGGGGCCTGGTCGCGCCGATCCTCCTCTACCCCAGTTTCATCGGGACCAAAGCGCGCGCTCCGCAGAGCGCGCGCGCAGGTCCCGAAGAGGGCCGATCTTGCGATGCCTGATATCTAGAGCCCGCTCCCGGCGCCCCCGTTGGGCGCGGTGAGGAACGGCGTCTTCGTCACGAGGCCCTGCACGGAGTCGGGTCCGATCGTCGCCGCGCCGGTGGCCGAGTTCCACCAGTTGTTGCGGGCCTGGACGTTGATGGTCGGGTCCTCGTTGAGCACAGCGTACTGGGTGTTGTCCTCGAAGTTCGAGGTGAGGAGCGTGACGACCGTCCCGCCCCGCACGACGATGCCGAGCTCGTTGGACGCGACGATCGAATCCTGCATCGAGAAGGAGCCCGCGTTCGCGACGCGCGCCGCCTGCTCGTTCTCCACGAGGTCGCAGCGCTTGCAGAGCACGCTGCTGCCCGTGGAGTCCACACCTGCCTGGAAGCCGCGGATCGCGACGCGCTCGAGCGTGCCCGAGGCTCCGCTCGAGGAGAAGCCCGTGCCTTCGGCGTGGCCCTCGAAGGCGACGCGGAGCAGGTTGAAGCTGCCCGTCGTGACGAGCATGCCGTTCGTCACGTTGAACCTCGTGTCGCTCATCGTGAGGCCGGAGTTCGTCAGGTAGAGCCCGATCGAGGCGTTGCGGACGAGCGTGCCGCCCTGCACGGTGGGCGCGCTGCCGGTGTGGAACGAGAAGCCGTAGCCGGCGCCCTCCACGAGGAGCGCGTCGAGGGTGGGCCCGCTCGAGAGCGTCTGGACACCGATGTTCACTTCGCGCACACTACCCCCGCGCACGAAGGGGCTCGAGGTGTAGAGGTCGATGCCGACGTTCGAACCCTCCCAGGTGACGCCCGTGCCGCGGCCCACGATCTCGTTGTCCGTCACGTCCGGCGAGGCGAGGTCGAGGCGAAGGCCCGCGTTCACGCTGCCTCCGACACGGTTCCGTGCGACGAGGTTGCCGCCGTTCACGACGTGGATGCCGATCTCGCACTCGGCGACGTGGTCGCTCGTGATGCGCGTCGCGGACCCTGCGCTGAGGATCCCTTCGCTGCACGCCGAGACCTCGTTCGCCGTGACGTCGCCTTCGGAGGCGCGCTCGAGGATGCCGACCTCGGCGCCCGCGATGTCGTTGTCGCGCACGAGAAGGTCGATGACGCCGTCGACGAAGATGGCGCCGCTGCGGATGTAGGGATCGTTGGGCGCGTTGATGCCGGCCTGGTAGCGCACGTCATTGTCGAGGAAGGTGCCATTGCGCACGCGCAGCGAGGGCGCGTTCCAGACAAAGACGCCGTGCGTGTTGAGCGGGATGTCCGCGCGGTCCACGACCACGGGGCCGCAATCGTACGCCGTGACGATGCCCTGCGCGTTCAGCGCGCCGACGAAGGCGCCGCCGTTCGTGACGTCGATGGTCCGGTCGTTCACCGTGAGCCCGGCCTCGCAGCCCATGCCGCCGAGCCAGTAGAGGCGATCGCCCGCGACGACCGTGCCGTCCACGTTGAAGCCGTTCACCCAGTTGTCTCGCGCGACGCGAAGGGTCTCCTTCGAGTTGTAGGGGATCGACAGGCCGAAGGCGTTGTCCTCCATGACGTTGCGCTCGAAGCGCGCCGCGGAGACGAAGTGCAGCTCGATGCCGCCGCGAAGCAGGCCAGGCGCGCCGAAGCCGTTGCGCAGCGCGCGGTTGCCGAAGATGGCGGCCTGGTTCCCCGCGGGGGAGACGATGGCGAAGCCGTACCCCGTGTTGTCGTGCGCGAAGTTGTCGTGCACAAGGGTCGGTGAGCCCGTGACCGTGAACGCGTTCACGCACGTCGTCGCCTCGTTGTCGGCGATGTCGACGTCGCTCGCTCCCACGTCGATGCACCAGTTGGCCTGGCGCGCGAGGTTGCCGGTGAGGACGCCGTGGGTGACGCTCAGCGTGATCGCGTACCAGGACGCGGACACGTCGTTCCCGCGCACCGCGATGCGGTCGTTGCCGTACAGGGTGAGCCCGTACACGACGTCGGCGACCACGTTGTCGTCCACGACGGAGTCGGGGGACGAGGCGACGTTGATCGCGGCCCAACCTTGCGCGACGCGGTTGCCCGACACGGAGGAGTTCGCCCCGTTGGAGACCGCGATCCCCTGCGAGAGATACCACATCGAGAAGCGCGTGATCGTGTTGTTGTCGACGTTCGCGCCCGGCGAGTCGTAGACCTGGATCGCGCCGTACCGGCTCTGCTCGATGAGATTCGAGCGCACGGATGCGCCTGGAGCGTCGGAGAGCTGCACCGCGATCCAGGGATCGAGCACGTCGTTGCCATCGAAACGGGGCGCAACAAGCCGTTCCCCGATGTAGGCGTAGGCGACGTCGCGGAAGTCGCTGCGGAGGATCGCTTGCGGTCCATCGGGGTCGGTCGTTGTGAAGGGCGTGTAGGCGGTCTCGATGCGCGAATCCTCCACGTCGAGCATGCCCAGGAAGAGGCCCGACTCGACGTCGCGCAGGATGCTCTTCTGCATCACGAACCGCGTGCCTGGCGCGGCATCGATGCGCAGGCGCGCCCCGGGTACGCCGCCCAGACCGAAGATCGGGTCGGGGGGCGTCGTCACGCCGGCGTCGGAGCCAAGCAGACTTGGCGCATCGGCGAAGAGCACGCGCACGACGCCCGACCCGAGCGGGTCGAAGGCGTGGAGGTTCCACAGCTCCAGGCTCGCGCTCTGCTCGATCGTGAGGCCGGTCGCGCTGTGGTCCGACTGGTTCGCGACGGGCGGCGGGAGGTTGCTCGTGTCGACGAAGGGCGTGTACAGGTCGCGGATGCGCAACGAGGCGCCAAAGAGGCGCACGGTCGCGTTGTTCGTGATGACGACGTCTCCGACGATCGTGACGTTGAGGAGCGGGATGTCCAGGTCGCGATCGATGACGAGATCCCCCGGCAGCACGAGCGGCGGAAGAGCCGGATCGAGCCCGACGCTCACGGCCAACCGCGCGGCGTCCGCCGCGGACTCCAGGAGCGCGAGGTCGTCCGCGGAGGAGACGCGCATCGCCTCGACGTCCTTCCGCGCGAGGGGCGAGAAGACGCGCACCTCCCCCTGCATCGGCTCTATCGCGAGCATGCGGGAGGCGGGGCCCTGCGCCTCCACGGGGGCGATCGGGGCGCTTGGTGCATCGAGCGCGACCACGGCCGGCAGCGGCGCGACGAGCAGGAGCATGAGGGCGATCGCGATGGACGTACGGCTGGCGCTGGACACGTGGAGGGCCTCCCCACGGGCGCGACCACCCGCCAGATGATAACGACTCTCACGACGCAGACGCTCTCGCGAAGGTACCTCGCAGGGCACGTCGGGCTCGTCAGAACACGTTGATCCCGAGGATCCACACGGCGAGGCCGGTGAAGAAGAGCATCATCAGCGACCCGAGGAGCGCCTTCCACGCCGTGACCTCGTCCGAGAAGCCGAAGCGCTGGAGCATCGGGCGCAGGGCGACGATCGACGCGAAGATCGGGAGCCAGCCGACGTACCACGGGATGGGCGCGTAGTAGAGCGCGGCGGCCACCACGCCCGCGGCGACGCCGAGCGCGATCGTGTAGAAGGACGCGCGCGCGCTCTGCACCTCGCGGCGGATGAACGCCTTCTCGTCGAAGCTCGGGAGCTTGAACTCGTAGTCGCCCTCCTTGGCCGCCTCGGCCTCCTCGCGCTTCGAGAGCTTGCCCATCGGAACGCGCGCCGAAGCTGCGGGGGCTAGAAGAGGGTTTCGACCGCGAGGCCTAGGCCGAGGCCGAGGCTTAGGGAGGACGCGGTCGAGAGCGAGAACAAGGTGACGTCGTGCGCCGACCTCGTCCTCCCTCGGCCCAAGCCTAAGCCTAAGCCTGGGCCGAGAAAGGCACCAACCTTTATCCCCCGCTTTCCGACTCCCGCGGACAACATGTTCGAGAAGGTCCTCGTGGCGAACCGCGGCGAGATCGCGATCCGCGTCTTCCGCGCCTGTCGTGAGCTGGGCGTGAAGACGGTCGCGGTCTACTCCGACGCCGACGAGAACGCCCCGCACCGCAAGTTCGCGGACGAATCGGTCCACCTCGGACCCGCCCCCTCGCTCCAGAGCTACCTCGTCAAGGAGAAGATCCTGAAGGCCGCGCAGGACACGGGCGCCGACGGCATCCACCCGGGCTACGGGTTCCTCTCCGAGAAGAGCGACTTCGTACGCATGACGGAGAAGGCGGGGATCAAGTTCATCGGCCCCAACTCGAAGGCCATGGACGCGATGGGCGACAAGGTGAGCGCCAAGCGCAACGCCATCAAGGCGGGAGTCCCTGTGGCGCCCGCATCCGAGGGCGCCGTGAAGCCCGAGGAGGCGCGCGCGGTGGTCGAGCGCATCGGACTCCCGGTGATCGTCAAGGCCGTGCACGGCGGCGGCGGCATGGGCATGCGCATCGTCGAGTCCATGGCGGAGCTTGACAAGGCGGTGCGGGATGCCTCGGCCCAGGCTGCATCGGCCTTCGGGAGCGACGAGGTCTTCATCGAGAAGTTCGTCCGCGACCCGCGCCACATCGAGTTCCAGATCCTCGGCGACGAGTACGGCCACGTGATCCACCTGGGAGAGCGCGAGTGCAGCGTCCAGCGCCGCAACCAGAAGCTCCTCGAAGAGTCGCCCTCGCCCGCGATGAGCGACGCGATGCGCCATGACCTCGGCGCGCGCTGCACGAAGCTCGCCGCGAGTGTCGGCTACAGCGCGGCCGGCACGATGGAGTTCCTGTACAAGGATGGCCAGTTCTACTTCATGGAGATGAACACGCGTCTCCAGGTCGAGCACCCGGTGACGGAGCTCGTCTCGGGCATCGACCTCGTCAAGTGGCAGCTCAAGGTCGCCTCGGGCGAGAAGCTCACCATCAAGCAGGAGGACGTGAAGCTTCGCGGCCACGCGCTCGAACTGCGCATCAATGCGGAGGACGCGTACAACGGCTTCGCGCCTGCTCCCGGCCTCGTCCGGCGCCTGCGGCGCCCGAACGGACCCGGCATCCGGGTGGACGACGGCATCGACGAGGGCTTCACCATCCCCTCGACGTATGATAGCATGGTGATGAAG
>DATLCC010000130.1:0-30744 GCA_035526585.1 Thermoplasmatota archaeon
GACACGCGCACGTTCTACTACGGCTTCAGCGAGGTCGTCGTGGGCGCGTGGATCGCGCAGAACGGCGAGGCCGCCTACCGCGCCGCGTGGGACAAGGTGGGCGCCGGGTTCGCGGACGGCGCCGGATGCCCCTGCGGCGAAGGGTGGATCGAGGGCATCCTGGAGGACGACGCGCTCTTCCGCCCGTGGGAGAGCGTGCGCGCGAGCGACCCCGAGGGCTTCGACGCGCGCGTGAAGCCCTTCGTCAAGGACGAGGCCGCGCTCGAGGCGAAGGTGAACGCCGAGGCCGGCCCGCTCGCCGGCCTCGGCATCCCGTTCCCCACGTGGCTGGCCGTCGTCGCCGCGAGCGCCGCAGCGCTCTTCCTCCGTGAACGGCGTGCGTGAGCACGCCCGTTCGCGGCGCTAAGCCTTATGCCGAGGTCGGTCTAGCGAGCCCTCGTGGCCGGTCCCCCCGTCCCGCCGCTCGCCTTCGACGCCGCGGCGCTGCGCGCGCGCATCGAGCAGCGCTTCCGCGTCTACGACGTGCAGACGGACGAGCACGTCGTCGCCTTCTACGTCGACGCGCCCAAGGACACGCTCGAGCGCGACTTCAACGAGCTGAAGGCCGAGCTCAAGGCGGACGGCCTCGTGCCGCTCCTCAAGTACCAGGGGGGCGAGCACGCGATCTACGTGCTGCGGCACCCCGAGCGGCGCAAGCGCGGGTGGAAGCTCAATCTCGTCCTCTTCCTCGTCACGATCGTCACGACGACGCTCGCGGGATCGTTCAGCGCCTTCTCCTACTACCATCAGTCCGACTCGCTCGCCGACCTCACGGAGATGCAGTACGTCGCGCGCGTCTTCGAGCCCGCCAACATCGGCCTGGGCTTCCTGAGCTTCGCGCTGCCGCTCATGGCGATCCTCACCGTGCACGAGTTCGGGCACTACATCTGGGCCCGCAAGCACGGCATGGAGGCCTCGCTCCCCTTCTTCATCCCCGTGCCGCCCTTCCTCGGGCTCAACATCGGCACGTTCGGCGCGTTCATCAGCATGCGCGAGCCCATGCCCAACCGCAAGGCGCTCTTCGACGTCGGCGCCTCGGGCCCGATCGCGGGCTTCTGCGTCGCCGTCCCCGTCGTGCTGATCGGCCTCTTCCTCATGGCCGCGCACCCGGTGCTCGTCGACGCGAACGACGACTCCTCCTTCACGATCGGCACGCCGCTCCTCTACGATCTCCTCGCCGCGCCCTTCCACCTTCCGGACAACACGCTCACGCACCCGACGGCGTTCGCCGGCTGGGTCGGCCTCTTCGTCACCGCGATCAACCTTCTTCCCGCCGGCCAACTGGACGGCGGGCACGTCGCGAGCGCCATGTTCGGCGACCGCGCGCGCTACGCGAGCTACGCGGCCGTCGTCGGCCTCCTCGGCCTCGGCCTCGCCCCCCTCGTCACGATCCCGGGCATCGGACACCTTCCCGGCTACGACGGGTGGCTCTTCTTCGCGATCCTCATCGGCTTCCTCGGCATCCGCCACCCGCCCACGCTCGACGGCGTGAGCGGCATCGACCGCAAGCGCATGCTCGTGGGCTGGCTCACCTTCGCCATGGGGATCCTCTGCTTCACGCTCGTCCCCATCTCGCCCTGACGCCGCCCGAACCCTGAAGCGCACGCGCGCGCCTGAGGCGCCCGTGCACTGGCGCGCGTGGGAGCCGACGTATCGCGCGATCCTCGCCGACTTCGGCTACGACGCGCTCGCGGACGAGGAGGCGCGCGACCTCCTCGCGCTGCTCTCCGCCGGCCGCCCGCGCCCCGATCTCGCCGCGCTGCGCGCGCAGCTCGCGGGCCGCGAGGTGTGCATCGTCGGTCCGCGCGCGCCCGCGAAGCTCCCCGACGCGCCGATCGTCGCGACCGACGCCGCGATGGGCTTCCTGCGCGAGTCGCCCCTCTGCATCGTGACGGATCTCGACGGCGATGCCGACGCGCAGCTCGCCGCGAACGCGCGCGGCGTCCCGCTCTTCCTCCACGCGCACGGCGACAACCGCGACGCGCTGCGCCGCTACGCCCCCCAGACGCGCGGGCCCGTGCAGCCCACGACGCAGGCGCACCCGGTCGGCCCCGTCGCGAACTACGGGGGCTTCACCGACGGCGACCGCGCCTGCTGCCTCGCCGCCCACCTGGGCGCGCGATCGCTCCTCCTCGCCGGCTTCGACTTCGAGACGCCGGTCGCGAAGGTCGGGAGCGATCCCACGACGAAGAAGCGAAAACTGCGCTGGGCGAGGCATATCGTCGCGTCGCTGGGGATCCCGTACCGGCACCTCTGACCCGGGGCTCGGGCTCGGACGAGGGCGGGGGGCGCGCGAGGTCGTGGGCGCGGGAGGTCGGGGGCGGGGGGGGCCCGCCCTCCCGCGACCGGGCGCTCGCCCTCGCGGCGGCCCGCATGCGGGCGAGAGAGGGGCGGGGGCGTGAAGGTGCCCCCGACCGCACCCGCCCTCGAGCGAGGCCGCGCCCGCCCCCGGCCCTCGTCCAAGCCCAGCCCGACCGGGGGTGATCGCCTCAGCGGCGCCGCCGCAGCGCGATCGCGAGCGCCGCGAGCGCGACGAGCACGGCCGGAAGCGGCGCCATCGGGACGCCCTTCGCCGGCGCGTCGTGGACGGGCGGCGCAGGCGTCGGCGTCGTCGGCGGCGCGGAGGGCGTCGGGGTCGCGCCAGGCTTCGAGCCCGGAGGGACCGCGGCCTGCGGCTTCGGCACGACGATCGTCTTTGCGAGCGTCGCCTCGTTCCCGTTCGCGTCCGTCGCGCGGAAAGTGACGGGGAACTCGCCCGGTGGCAGCGTCGTGAGCGCGCTCCAGACGCCGTCGGCCGCGCGCGCGTCCGCGCCCTGGCCGTCGTCCGCGAGCGCGACCTCGTGCCCGCCGACGTCGGCGCGCACGCGCGTCGCGTCCTTGTCGAGCGAAGCCGTGAGGAGCACGCCCGCGCTCACGGCGTCGCCGCCGGCGCCTCGGAACATGGGCGGCGCGCGGTCGAGCGCGAACGCGCCGCTCGTGACTTCCGTCGAGAGCGTGCCGTCCGTCGCGATCGCGTGGAGGCGATACTTGCCGTCCGCCATCCTCGCCGCGTCGATCGCGATGCCGTTGGGCTTGCCCTCGTAGGGGCACGCGAGGTCCACCGTCGCGCCCTCCTTCCGGAGGCACACCTTGACCATCGGCTGCGTGCCGTCGGGGTCGCTCGCGTCGAGCTCGACCGGGATGCTCCTCCCGAACACGCTGCCCGCGACGGGCGCAAGGAGCGTGAGGAGCGGAGCCTGGTCGGGCGCGGCGTCCGTGGGGACGCTCACGGGCGCCGTGACCGACGCTTCGCTCGCGTGGCCGACGGGGTCGATCGCCGTCACGCGGAAGGAGAACGCGTGGCCCGGCACGCCGCTGAAGGTGGCGCCCGTCTCGTGCGTCGAGTCGAGCCACGTGGCCCACGCGCCGCCGCCGTCGCGCGACTCCACGTGATAGCTTTTGACGGCAGAGTCTCCGTCCTGGCCGGTCCACGAGACGCCGATGTGCACGCCCGCGAGGGACGAGGCGGCGATGCTCGCCGTGGGCGCGTCACGATCCGGGACGAAGGCGAAGGGATCTGCGCCGTTCGCGTGGAGCGTCGTCTTCCCGGCGCTCGTCTCGGCCACGACGAACTGCACCATCGCGGCGCGGGCGAGGCCCGCGAGCGCGCCTGGCGCGAGCGTGGCGCTGAAGGCGCCCTCGCTCCCGGTCATCGCGACCTTCGTCGCGGTGGCGCCGGTGGGGTCCGTCGGCGACCACCACAGCTCCCACGTCGACGCGAGCGGCGAGGAGGCGCCGGGGTACACGTGCACCGTGATGGACTTGAGGCCGTCGAGCACGGCGTCGCCGTCGAGCTGCGCGCCGGTCGCGGTGCGGGCGCCATCGGTCGCGCTCACGACAGGCGACGGGCTGCCCGTCTTGGTCGTGGTCAGGTGGTCGGTGAGGGCCTGCTGCGTCGCGGCGGGATCGTCCGCGCCGGAGGCAAGGAGCGCGACAGTGCCGCTCGCGATCGCCGCCCACTGCGACGGGTCGGAGCGCTGCAGCGCGTCGGCCATCTCGATCGCGGCGCGGCGCAGATCGATCCCTGGCACGGGCTCGTCGTCGGAGGCGAGCGTCCGCGCCACGAGCGCGGCGATCGCCTGCGCGTCGGGATCGCCCACGCCCGCTGGCGAGAGGCCGGCCGCGATGCCGGCGAGGATCGCGATCGCGTCCGACGAGGGGACGCCGTCGATCTCGGGCGCGGCCCCCTCGAGGAGCGCGGCGACGAACGCGGTCGCGTCGCCCGCGTCGGGCGTCGGCAGCTCCCGCGCGGCCTGCGGGATCCCCTGGCCGAGCGCTTCGCCCAGCGTCGTTCCGAGCGCGGCGCACGCGCTCTCGTCAGGCGCGGGGCAGGGCGTGCCGAGCGCGCCCGCGATCGCGGCGGCGGCCCACGCGTCGGCCCCGTCGGTCGCCTCGTCGAGGCTCCACGGGCTCGACGCCGCGAACGCCTGCACGTAGGCGAGCGCGAGCGCGAGGTCGGGGTCGGGGCCGATGCGGTCGGGCGAGGTCGGCGGCGCGGCGAGCGCGGCGCTCGTCTCCGCCTGCGACCACGCCGCGAGGCGCGCCGGGTAGCCTTCGCCCGGGGTCACGGGCGGCAGATCCGTCGCGGCCGCGACGAGCGCGTCGAGATAGGCCTGGAGCTTCGTGAGATCCCGTGGCGCGGCGAGCGCCGCGGCGGCCATGCCCTCCGCGTGCGCCTGCAGGTTCGTGCGGTAGTCTTCGAACGCGCTCGCGCCGGGGCCTTCGGCGCCGTCGTCGCCGCTCCCGCCGCCGTCGTCCGCAGGCGGCTCTTCGGAGCCGTCGTCGGGCGCGGTGAGCTTGGCGAGGGTGTACGAGTCCGGCGGCGCGGGCGGCGCGAACGACGTCGCGAGCGCCTCGGCGTATCCGGCGAGCGCGGGCGCCTGCTCGTCGCGGATGCCGGAGCCCGCCGCGACGATGGCGCCGACGCCCCCGTTCGCGAGGCCGGCATACCAGTCGAGCACGAGCTGCGCGTCGGCCGCGCTCGGATCGAGGAGCGTCTGTTGCGCGCCGGCGGAGAGGCCCGCGGCCCAGGCGTCGAGCGACGCGTCGGGGACGGGCTCGCGCGCGTACTTCTTGAGCGCGCCCTCGTCCTCGAAGATGGCGCGCCCACCGCCCTGGAGGACGACGTCGGCGAGGAGGTACTCCGCGTCGGCGAGCCCGCCGTCGAAGCCCGGGTACGGGGGAAGCGCGCCGATCGCGTCGCTCGGGAGCGTCGAGGTCGCATCCCAGACGGCGTCGGTCCACGCGTCGAAGAGCTCGTAGGGGCTGCCGTCCGTCGAGGGGAACGTCGGCTCCTCCGGGGCGTCGCCGCCTTCGGGCGTGACGGAGTGGTCGTCGGCAACGAACGCGGTGATCGCGGCCGTCGCGCCGGCGGCCCATCCCAGGATGGGGTCATTTTCCGCGTCCAGGGGGGGCGGGTGCGCGGGGTCGGGCTCGTACGTGACGAGCGCGTGGAGCCCGTCGCCCACGAGCTGCGTCGTGAGCAGGATGCGCTCGGACGACTCGTCGGCGAAGACGAGCGGGGGCGCGCGCGGCCCGCAGTCGAGCTGCGCGTCCTCGGTCGCGGGGCACAGGCCATGGCCGCCGAGGACGAGGAACGCCCACTCGCCGACGAGCGCGATGCCGGCCTGCGTCGGCGCGGTGTCAGGCTGATAGCCTTCGAGGCCCGCCGTCGTGATCCCGTTCGCCCAGAGCTGCAGGCGCTCCGTGTAGTTCGCGAAGGAGCAGACGTCGTCCGCGCACGCGGCCGGCGGCTCCTCTTCGCAGGGCGGCTCGGTGCAACCGGTGCCGCCACCGTTGTCGTCCTCGGGGCAGGCGCTGTCGACCTTGTTCGCACAGAGGAACGCGTCGGTCTCGTCCGGGATGGTGTCGACGCCGCTCGTGATCCCCGCGAGGTAGGCAAGGAGCGCCTCCTGCGTGGGCGGGTCGAGGAGAAGATCGGTCGGGAAGGCGCCGGCGGCCTGCGCGATGCCGGTGACGTATGCGACGACGGCGTCCTCTTCGTCCTGGCTCATCGCCGGCGGAAGGTGCTCGAGCGCGGGCGCGATCGTGCCTTCGGCCCACACCGCGAGCGCGGTCTCGAGCTCGTCGGCTTCCGGCACGTGGTCGCGGGCGCCAAGCGCCCACTCGGCGGCGCCGAAGGCGAAGCGGACCGTCGCCTCGTACTGCGTCTGGGTGACGTTCTTGCGGATGGGGCCCACGACGGCGCTGGCCGTCTTCACCCACTGGATGCGCGCGCTGATGTCGTCCTCGACGGCGTCTTCGGGAAGCTCTTCGACGGCGAGCATGACGCCCTGGACCCACGCTTCGGTGTATTCCCCCGGGTCCTGCGGGAGGCCTTCGCCCATCGCCATGAGGTAGGCGATCGCGGCGGGCGCGTAGTCCGCGTCCTTGAAGCGCTCGATGGCCTGCGCGTTGTCGAGGATCGTGAGCGCGGCGGCCTTGCCGGCGCGGAGCGTGCCGAGGTCGGGGTGACGCTCGACCCAGTTCGTCGGCTCGAGCAGGTAGTGCGCGAACGCCTTGGCGTGGTCGTGCACGTCGCCGCTCTGGAGGTTCGCGATCACCTGCTTGAGCTTGACCGAGGGCACCGCCGCGCCGAGCACGGTCGTCGCGTACTCGTCCATCGCGTCGAGCGTCTGCTTCGGCTTGGGATCCGTCGGATCGAGGTGGAAGGAGCCGGCGAGGTCCTCGATCGCCGTCTGCGTGAACGTCTGGAGCCACTCGGCATCCGCGATCCCGTAGCCGGTCTCGTCGGTGAGGTCGTTGCCCTTGTTCGCGACCCATCCGGCCGGCGTGGCGCCGATGACCTCGCCAAACGCCCTGACGCTGTCATAGGGCGCAGCGCCGGCGGCGGCGATCGCGCCGATCAGGCCGACCCCGCCCTCGACGCCCTCGGAGAACCACGTGCCGATCGCGGCATCGAGGCCTTCCGTGTCGTCGAAGAGCGCCTGCGGGTTCCTCGTCTCGAGGAAGCCGCTCGCGATGCCGTCGCCGAACGCCTGCGCAAGCTCCGGGTCGGAGAGAGGCGCGGCGCCCACGAGGCCCGTGGCGCCCGTCGCGATCGCGGTCGCGGCCTCGGTGATGAACGCCGCATCTGCGTCGCTCGCGCCCGCGACGCGCGTCAGGTTCTCCATGCGTGTGGTGAGGCGCGTCGTGGCGCCCGCGGTGAAGTTCTCGAGGATCGACGCCTGCGTGCCGTCGCTCATCGGAAGGTCCGTGATCGCGGAGGAAAGGCCGGCGAGCCAAGCTTCGGTGAGCCCGAGCGCGGCGGTGGAGGCGCCCGCGAGGTCGGCAAGGCCCGCGGTGAGCCCCTCCGCGTAGGCGGCGACCGCGTCGGGGTCGCTGGGCGGATGCGCGACGGTCAGGATGCAGGCGAGCCCCGGACCGGTGAGGCCGTCCGCGTAGGCGCGGATGTCGTCCTCGATCTGCGGCTGGTAGCCCGGGAGCGCCTGGAGGTACGTGGCGCCGCCCTCGGAGAGGCCCGCGGCGAGCGCGGCGATCTCCTCGCTTGCGCCAGGCGAGACCGCGCCGGTGAGGTTCTCGCGCGCCTGGGCGACGCCGTTCACGCCGCCGGCGCCCAGCGCATCGGCCCACGCGAAGAGAAGCGGAAGCGAGGCGGGCTCCTCCCAGGGGGGAGAGCCCGCGTGCCCCTCGGCGAGCGCGTCGAACCATCGTTCGAGGTCCTCGCGCGCAGGCGCGGGGGCGCCCTGCGGGAAGCTCGTGACAAGGCCGGCGACCATGCCGTCGATGCCGCCCGCGGCGAACGTCGCGATCGCGTCGACCGGCGCGTCGGAGGAGGAGCCCGCAAGCTCCGCGCGGACGAAGCCGGTCGTGAACGTGGTGATGTCGGAGAGCGCGGGGGAGCCCCCGATCGCGGCGAGGGCAGCGCCCTGCTCGTCGAGGCCGTCGAAGAGATCGCTCGCGAGGACGACGCCGAACTCCTCGAGATCCGCGGGGGGAAGCGCGGGCGCGTCGGAGAAGATCGCGCCCATCGCGCCGGCGAAGACGCCCTCGGTCGCGGCGCCATCGATGGCGGCGCGCGCGGAGCTGGGCGCCTTGGCGATCTCGTCGAGCGCGCCGGACATGTACCCTTCCGCGAGCGCGGAGAGCGCGCCCTTGTCGGCGGCGCTCGTGAGCGTGTTGGGCGCGACGGCGAGCGCGCCCCGCGCGGCGCCCGCGGCGATCGCGGTGACATCACTGAGCTGCGAGGAGGAGAGCGACGGGGCCGAAGCGGGGACGCCAGCCTGGAGGCCGTCCGCGACGGCGCGGGCGCGCTGGTACGCCTCGCTCGTCGGAAGGAGGCCGGCGATCGTGGGCGAGACGCCGGCCTCGATCGCGTTGCCGATCGGGCCCGCGAGCGCCGTCGCTTCCAGCGCCTCGTCGGCGGAGAAGACCTGCGGCACGACGAGCGCCCCCGCGACAAGAAGGCTCGCGAGAAGACCTGCGACGACGACACGACGGTCCAGCATATCCTATCCCCCACTCTGGGTGCCCGTGCTTCGAGGGCATGCTGGTCATCCCCTGTTCGGGAACGTGCCTCCGGCCGTACCGCAATCCCCTTAAGTGCGATCCAAGCGGGCGGGCGCTGGCTGGTGGATATTTCCGCGGCGCCTCGCATGCCGCGCCGATGCTGAAGCGCAAGGTCCAGGTCCTCGTCTACCGCCACGCGCCCATGCTCGAGGTCCTGCTCCTCAAGCGCGCGCGGCCGTCGAAGGAGGGGATCGCCGAGGACTGGGCGCCCGTGACCGGGAACGTCGAGCGGCACGAGGAGCTGCGCGCGGCGGCCATGCGCGAGTGCGCGGAGGAGATCGCATGCGACGTGGCGCCCGAGCCGCTCGCGCTCACCTTCACGTACGAGAAGAAGGGGCAGCGCTTCCACGAGACCATCTACGCCGCGAGCGTGCCCGCGGACGAGCAGGTCGAGATCAGCGACGAGCACGCGGCCTTCGAGTGGGTGTCGCTCGCCGAGGCCGAGAAGCGGCTGCATTGGCCCGAGCAGAAGAAGGCGCTGGCGGCGCTTGCCACGCGCTGGTCATGATGGCACGCGCCACCGCTGGACGAACGCGATGCACGCGATGACCTGCCACCACCATCGCGTCCATCGCGTCCATCGCGTTCCGATCGGCGGCGAGCACGCTTACGATATGACGGTGTAACCCGCAGGCGCGGCGCCATGGTAGAACACGGTCGCGTACACGGTGAACGACACCTGCGCCGCCGCCGACACGGGCGCGTCGCCCGGCGCGAGCGCGATGCGCGCGCGCATGAGGCCGCCCTCGGGGTAGTACTTCTCCATGATCGGCTGCGGCACTTCGACGCGCGCGTAGCCGACGCCTGTCGCGTTGCCCAGATCGATGTCCTGCGCGCCGTACCCGACGGTCTCGACGAAGAGCGTCATCTCCTGGGCCGCGGGCGTCGCGCTCGCATCCCACGAAAGCTCGAGGACGGCGTTGCGCCCCCCGCTCGCGAGCTCGAACTCGAACTCGTCGCGGTGGTTCGGGTCGGCGCTCGCGCAGTCGCGGGCCTCGCCCGCGACGAGCGCGCTGCAGCTCAGGAACCCTTGCAGCTCGCGCGTCTGGGCGTACGGCTCGACGCTTGGCGCGCGCTCGAGGACGACGTCGACCTGGAGCGTCGTGCCGTTCTGCGCCTGCACCGTGACGGAACGTGTGACGAAGCCTACCGCGCTGATGGAGAGCAGATGCTCGCCGGTGGCCAAGCCGTCGAGGCGGAACGTGCCCGCCGCGTCGGTCGTCGCGCGCAGGGACAGGCGCGGCGCCTCGATGGTCGCGTTCACGACGGGCTCGAGCGCCGCGGTGTGGACGATGCCGCCGATGGTCCCGGGCGTGCGGGCGAGCTCGTCGGCGCTCGGACCCGCAAGCTGCTGGAGCGCCTGCGGGACGTTCCCCCCGCCCTCCTTGTCCTTGCCCACGCACCCCGCGCCGGCCGCGAGGGCCAGGGCAAGGGCAAGGGCGAGGACGCGCATCGAGCGCGAGCGGCCGGAGGGGCTCTTAAGCGTTGTTGAGGTCGGAACGACCGCTCGTGAAGTCGTCGAGGATCCCCACGATGGTCTCGCGCTCGGCGGCGCCGATCCCTTCCCCGTCGAGCGCCCCGACGAGGGCGAGGCGCTCGCTGGGCTGGATGATCGCGTCCTCGAACGCGGCGTCCAGCAGGCGATGATAGCGCATGGAGAGCTGGGCGTCGAAGGGGGCGAAGAGGCGCGTGCGCAGCACCTTGAGGAGGCGCCCGCTGCGCTGATCCAGGATCTGGAACTGCGAGTCGTCGATCCGACGTCGCGCAAGATCCTCGGGCAGCCGGTCGCGATAGCTTTTGAGCGCAAGCACCGCGCCGCGCACGTCCTGCACCGAGAGCATGCGGATCTCCTCGACGGCCTGCAGCTCGCGCTCAAGGCGCGCGAGCCTGCGGCGGTGGCGGCCGACGGTGAAGAGGGCTCCGATCAGCGTGACGAGGATGCCGAGCACGCCGAACGTGAGGTTCTGGTTCTCGGGCGCGAAGGCCTTCTGGAGCGCCGAGAGCTGAGGAGGCGGGGTGGCGCCCACGTGCACCATCGCCGTCGCCGTGCGCGTGCGACCGTCGGCGAGCAGGGCGACCACGCGGACCTCGCGATCGCCGCGCTGCGCGAAGATGTGCGTCGGGGTGTCGCCTGTTGCGACCTCGACCGTACCGTCCCCTTCCCAGCCGATCTCGTAGCCTCGCACGTCGAGACCGGGGGGCGGTCGGACGTCGATGCGTATCTCTTCACCAACGGCGGGATATTCCGTCGAGAGCCCGATCTGCGGGCGCTCCCCCGCGGGCGCTGTGCCAATGAGGACACGCTGGCCCCGCTCGTCCACGTAGAGCAGCCCCTGCGCGCCGACCGGCACGATGTGCCCATCGTAGCTGGATCGGTCCTCTTCCGAGACCGTGACCGGCAGCTGGAGCCTCGCCCGCGTGTGGCCGGTCTCGGTATCGATGGACACAAGATGCACGGTCGAGTCGGAGGAGCGCTGCAGCGCAGCAAGGATATCGCCACTCTGGACGCGGATGCTGTCGACCACGTTGTAGTCGAGCCCCTCCGACCACGACCACCTCTGCTCGAGCGTCGCGGAGTCGAACGCGGTGAAGCTCGTGCCGAGCGCCGCGACGATGGTGTCGTCGCGCCAATGTCCCTTGGGGATGAACGTCGCGAACGTGTTCGGCGAGGTGGCCTCGATGGCGTGCCGCGCGACCGGCTGCGCCACCTCCGGATTGATGATCACGATCTCGTTCCCCAGCGCGGCCGCGGCGAGGGGCCCTTGCGCCACCGCATACTGCGATGCGCCACGCGTCCGTTCGTAGGCCCCCGGACCCACCTGCGTGGGGCTGCCGCTCACAGCGTGCTCCTTTCCGACGACGTTCCCTTCCCGGTCCGCCCATGCGAGCACGCCCTCCTCGCAGACGCCGGCGCAGTCGAAGTATCCGCTCACGACGATGCCGGTCGTCGTGAGGGCGATCCCATGGTAGGACTCGTAGCCGTTCTGGCCCGGCTGAGGAATGCCCGGATCGACAGGAAGGAGCGCAGGCGCCGTAGGGATGCGTTGGACCCAACGGACGTCGCCCGTGTCGAGGTCGATGCTGACGAGCCGCGCTGGTCGCGTCGTGCAGCAACCCATCACAGGGAGTACGACCTCACGCGTCGTCGGGTCCAGAGCGGCGGAGAAGCAGTAATGGCCGATCTCTTCGGGGCCCGTCCCGAACGCGCTCGCGGGGACGAGCGACCAACGTTGCTCGCCCGTCGTCGCCTCGATCGCCTCGAGGACGGCCGCCGTCGAGGGCGCATTGTGGCAGACGAGCGCGGCGTTCGTCGGCGCGTCGTAGCCGACGAGGTTCGCGGAGCACATGCCGTTGCCGTGCCCGATGCGCTCGGTGGCGATCGGCGTCTCGAAAAGCGCAAGCTCGCACCCGCCATCCGTGTGGAGGAAGGCGATCGTCCCGTCTCGCGCGGGCAGCATGCCAGGTCCCCAGAAAGCGCCGGGGCTTCCGGGCAGGGGCTGGCTTGAAAGGACGTCGAGCGCGCCGCCGGGCACGATCGCAGGCTCGTCACGCGCGGCGTTGCCCCCGACCTGGGACCACGCCAGGACACCAGGGGCGAGCAGCAGCGCGATCAGCACCAAGGCTGCGCCTCTCCTCTCCACGCGCCGAAAGGGGGACGACGGTTCTTGAACCTAGTACGTCTTCGCCACGTGGATCGGAGTGTGCGTCGCCTTGCCGCACGCGGCGCAAACGCCTTCGAACCCTTTGCCCGGGAGCGCCAGACGTTGCTTGGTGTCCTCGCGGAAGCTGTCTCCGAAGGCGACGTCGAGCGGCACGCCGAGCACGGTCTTCTCGGTGACGCGCTGGATGGTCTGGCCGCACTCGTCGCTCCCGCACCAGCCGACGCGCGCGATGCCGTGGAAGCCTTTGACCTCCTCGGCGGTCTTGAGGTCCTTCACGTTCGCGGTGAGGATGTCCCACGCGCGCTGCGTGAGGCCGCTCTGGTAGAGGTCGAGCGCCTCACCGAGCGCCTTGTCCGCGGTCGCGAGGTCGACGACGCGCTTGTCGCCGTTGTCGCGGCGGACCAGCACGCACTGCTGCTTCTCCAGGTCGCGCGGGCCAAGCTGGATCTGCACGGGCGCGCCGCGCATCTCCCAGTCGTTGAACTTGAAGCCGGCCGTCTCGTCGCGCGTGTCCACGTGCACGCGGTAGCCCGCGCGCTCGAGCTTCGAGGCGAGCTCGCGCGCCGCCTCGACCACGCCGGCCTCCTTGCCCTTGAAGAGGATGGGGACGATGATCGCCTGGTAGGGCGCCACTGCCGGCGGCAGCATGAGGCCCTTGTCGTCGCCGTGGACCGCCACGACGGCGCCCAGCAGGCGCTCGCTCATGCCGTACGTCGTCTGGTGCGCGTGCACGTGGCCGCCGGCCGCCGCCTCATACTTGATATCATACGGCTTCGCGAAGTTATCTCTGTAATGGTGGAACGTCGCCACCTGCAGGGTCTTCAATTCAGGAAGCATGGCGTCGGCAGCCACCGAGTAGTGCGCGCCGGGGAACTTGTCCCAGTCGGGGCGCTTGGAGAGCACGTAGGGCAGGCAGAGCTTCTCCGCCATGTGCGCCCAGACCTCCACGTCCTGGTGGATCTGGCGCTCCGCATCCTCGTAATCCTTGTGCGCCGTGTGCGCCTCGAAGAAGTGGATCTCGCGCACGCGGATGAACGAGCGCGTCTGCTTCGTCTCGTAGCGGAAGACAGAGACGACCTGGTAGACCTTGAGGGGGAGGTCCTTGTGGCTGCGCACCCACAGCGAGAACATCGGATACATCGCGGTCTCGGAGGTCGGGCGGACCACGAGAGGGATGTCGAGGTCGTTCTCGCCCCCCTTCGTGACCCAGTAAACCTCGCCGCCGAACCCCTTGATCTGCTCGGCCTCCTTGTTGAACTCGCTCTGCGGGATGAAGAGCGGGAACTGGACCTCCTGGTGGTCCGTGCGCCGCATCTCCTCGTGGATGTAGCGATCGATCGCGCGCATGACGCTGAGGCCGTACGGGCGCCACACGTCCATCCCCTTGATGGGGTAGCGCTTGTCGATGAGGTCGGCCTTCTCGATGATGTCGTTGTACCACTCCGAGAAGTTGTCCTGCTTTTTTCCCACAGACGCCACGCTCGCGCCGGCAGCCCCGTCTCGGTATAAAAGAGACCGGCCGACGCGTGAGAAAGAGCGCGACAGACGGGATGAACGCGAGAGACGCGCCGACCCTCCATCGCGTCCATCGCGTCCATGCGGAAGGAGGCGGCGCCGTAGCCTACAAGCGCTTCGACCCGATCGAAGGTACGATGAACATCCGCGTCGAGCACGACAGCCCCGTCCCGCCAGCGAAAGTGCAGGAGTACTTCTTCGACCTGCGCGAGGACGACCACCAACGCGGGAACCACGCCCACATCCTCGGCGCGAGACCGGGCGACTACCGCAAGATCCTCTCGCACAACGCGACCGAAGTGCGCGCCGAGGACGGCTACCGCGGCGGGAAGAACAAGGTCGCCTTCGTGCTACGCAAAAGCGGCACGAACGCCATCGACTACGACGTCACCGGCGCCTGGTATGATAGCAAGGGCCGCCTCCAAGCGGACCCGAACGGCCCCGGCTCGCACATCACCTTCGCGAGCGGGGCCACGTGGAAGGTCTTCCTCCCGAAGCTCCTCATGGGCCGCATGCTCCAGGGCATCATCACGAAGGACATGCAGGAGCACCTGCGGCTCATGGACGAAGACTGGGCCAAGCACCCGTGGTGAGCCGCGTCACTCGGGGCGCTCGTCGTCCGCGCCCTCTTCGTCGGGCTCGGGCACCGGCGGCCCGTTCGCCACGGCGGGCGGCGGCCACGCCCCCAGCCGCTTCATCGCGCGCGAGAGCGTGCCCATGAGGCGGTGGTACTCCCAGGCCGTGAGACCGGCGCGCCCGATGACGCGGCGCCACATCATGTCCGCCTGCTCGATGCGGTGCGGCTTGAAGCCCAGGTTCCCGTTCAGGTGCGACCAGCTCGAGTAGAGGATCTCGCGCTCGAGCGGCGAAGCCATCGACACGAACGGCATCCGCGGGCGGCTCTCGCGCATGAGCTCGTAGAGCGCGACCGTCACCGCATGGCTGAGGTTCATGCTGCGATAGTGCGGGCTCGTCGGGATCGTGCACAGGATGTCGCAGAGCTCGACATCCTCGTTCGAGAGACCGAAGTCCTCGCGACCGAACACGAGACCGATCCGGCCGCCGATGCCATCCAACCTGCGCGCCACGACCTCGAGCGACTCCGACATGCGCCGATGCGCCTTGTCCAACGTGCTGATGCGCGCCGCGAAACCCACGAGGAGATCGAAGTGAGGCTTCGCGTCCGCGAGCGAGGCGAAGTGGCGCGCGTGGTCGAGCACGCCTTGCGCATGGACCGCGCGCTGGCGCATGTCCTCGTCCACGGGCGATGCGTTCACGAGGACAAGCTCGCCCACGCCGAAGTTCAGCATCGAGCGCGCCGTATGGCCCACGTTGTCGCGGTACTGCGGCTCCACCAGGAAGACGCTGAAACGCGACTCGGGCAGCGGCGCGCCGCGGGGCGGGTTCGTGGACTCCGAGCGGATGTCCACTGTCTCACGCCGAGCGGCGGGAGACGAACTCGGACTCCTTCTCCTTCATGCGCTGCTTGTACCCGTCGGGCAAGCGCTTGAGAAGGTCCTCGATGTCGCTGCGGCGCGACACGAACTCGCTCTTCTTGGGCGTGTCGAGCATGCGCTCGAAGCGGCGGCGCAGCACGAGCTGCTCTCCCACCCAGAAGGCTCCCCAGATGAGGAGGATCGGCGCGACGATGAACAGGATCAGGTTGTAGTCCCCTTCGGGGCGCGCGACCAGGTTCCCGTACCAGTCGAGCCAGGAAGGCGTGGACTTCGCATACTTGTACGTGAACGCGATGATCGAGCCGATGAGGCCGACGATGCCGAGAACGAACCCGAGTTCGAGCATGTGGTTCTTGGTCCACCGCGCCATGGTATCGGGCCGGTGAGTCGAACTGCCTCAGATAAACGTATGCTCCGCCGGCTCCGCCGGCTTCGAGGGCACGGGCAAGGTCGAGGACGAAGGGCGAGGATGAGGGCGAGGGCGCGCGCTTCGACCTCGCCCTCGCCCTCCGTTCTCGACCATGCCCTTGCCCTCGTTTCCAAATCGCGTCCTTGATAAGCCCCCGCCGCACATTCGCACCTCGGGATGCACCAATGACCCTCACGCTGGAAGAGCTCTGGGTGAAGGCGGCCGTCGAGCACCGCCTCATCCACATCTCCTACAAGAACCCCGAGACGCGGCTCGTCTACAACAAACGCGACATCCGCCCCGACCTCGTCACCGCCGACCAAGCCGGCAGCGCCACCCTCTGGGGCCTCCTGCACCACAACCCGTTCGTCGGACTGAAGGCCTTCTCGCCCAAGTTCTTCGAAGGCGCGAAGCTCACGAACGAGACGTTCAAGCCCGCCCCCGGCAGCCGCTGGCAGGAGCTCGTGCCCATCTACCAAGAGCTCGGGCTCGCCGAGAAGCAAGCCTGACGTCGGCGACTTTTCTTGGCCGCCGCCTCCCTCCGGGGCGGACGATCCTTTCCTTCGGTGCCTCGTCCCACCGAGGGCCCTCCCCCAGACGCACGCGCAGCGCGGCGAGCGAAGCGAAGCCGTCAGTCCTGGTGGTTTTTTCTCAGGCGCGGCCGCAGCCGCGCCGAAGAAAAAACCACCAGTCCATCGGGAACAAAGCGAGGCCGAAGGGCCGAGCTTTGTTCAGAGCAGCAGCCGGATGAGCGGCGGCGCGAACACCGGCAGGAGGATCAGCCCGAGGATGAAGAAGCCGATGCTTCGCGTGGCGCGTCCGACGTTCATGTTGACGCGGTCGAGCTTCATCTGCGTCTCGGCGTCCTTCCCTTTGAGCTGGAGGCCGCCCATCTCGAGGCGCTCCACTTCGAGCTGGGCGCGGTCGACGCGATAGCGTTTCATCAGGCGCTCGCTGAGGGTGGCCTTGAACATCTGGCCTCCGTCGAGCGGGCCTGCGGGGAGGGCGTTGAAGGTGCCCAGCATGAGGTTGAGCCAGACGACCCAGTAGAGGAAGCTCGCGAGGCCGAGGAAGATGGGGAGCGGGAGCGCGGCGAGGGGGCCGGTGATGGTGAAGAGGTCGCTGTAGGGGGCGCTGAGGACGTCGATGCCCTGTGTGAAGATGAAGAACGGGTAGCTGATGTAGAAGAGGAAGTTGCTGAGGCTTCCGAAGGGGTGGTGGAGCGCCACGCGGACGCCGTCGAGGCCGTCGAGGCCGATGCCGCTCACGCCGAGGAATCCCTTGCCGCGGTTCTCGGGGACGTTCTGCTCGGGCGCGACGCGCTGCATGTAGTCGTAGCGGTCGCCGAGGACGGCTTCGGTCGTGCGCGCCTCTGCGTGGCGGGAGAAGGCGATCGTGATGCGGTCGCCGGCGCTCTTGTTCGCGAGGATCCCGGTGTATTCGGAGCGCGTCTTCACGGGCTGCCCGTCGATCGCGGTGAGGACGTCCCCTTGCTCCAGGCCGGCGAGGGCGGCGCCGCTGCCGGGCTCGACGGAGCCGACGACGACGCCTTCGCCGCCGTGGGCGATCTGCATCTGGCCGACGAAGAGCGTGCTGAGGAGGAGTCCGGCGACGAGGGCGAGCACGATGTTGGAGGTGGGGCCGGCGGCGAAGACGCGGTTCTTCTCGCGCGTCGTGGCCTTCATGAGGTCCTCGTCGTGCGGCTCGACGAAGGCGCCGACGGGCACGATGAAGAAGACGAGGCCGAGCGACTTGACGCGCATCTTGGCGACGTAGGCCATGACGCCGTGCGATCCTTCGTGGATGACGAGGGCGACGATGAGGGCGAGGATGCCGTAGCCCACGGGGATGAGGGGGTTCACGCCGGGGAGGCCGATGAGGAACTCGACGGGGGGAGCGTTCGCGGCCACCTCGCGCGGCTGGGTCACGTACTGGACGAGGCTCAGGATGAGGAGCGCGAAGATGGCGATGCCGACGATCCACGTGAGCACGATGCCGGCGTCGGCGACGACGTTCCAGAAGCGGCGGGGGCGCGAGACCTTCTCGATCGCGCGCTTGCCCCATTGCGTGCGCCAGAGGAGGAGCGGGCCCGTGAACTCGAAGCCGCCCGGAAGGGGCCCCTTGCGGTTGCGCAGGACGATGTAGACGCCCAGGTAGGCGGCAAGGAGGAGGGCGAAGACGACCCATCCGTTCATGGACGGGGAAGACTCGGGGGGCTACCGTTTAAGGGTTGTCGGATTCGGCCGCTGGCGCGGCGACGGCCGAGTAGTCGCCCGGCGGCGCGGAGTCGTAGAACAGGCTCAGGTACACGACGAAGGACGCCTGGACCGGTCCTTTCGCGTAGACGTCCCACGTCCACGTGCCCACGAGCCCGAGCGCGTCGGCGTCAGTGATGAGGATCGTGGCGTGGCGGTCGGGCGCGCCCGGCGTGCCCCCCGCGGCGCTCCACGTGTGGCCGCTCGACGTCTCGGGGAGGGCCGAGGGGTCGGGCGGCAACGGGGCGCTCGCGTCCGGCGCGCTGAGGCCCAGGTCGAGGTCGAAATGCTCGTCGCTCCACACGAGCTCCACGACGATCCCTTGGAGCCCGGCCGCGACGTCGAACGTCTGCTTGGCGTTGTCCGCGACGGCCTGCGCGGCGGGAGTCCCGGGCCCGCCGCCAAGCGCGGTGAGCGACCCGTTCCACGACGAGACCGCGACGCGCGGCGGGGGCGGCGCGTTGGCCGGGGGCGGCGCGGCGGCGGCGCCAGCGGGCGGCGCGCTCGCGTTCGCGGGCCCGGAGGCGGGCGCGCCGCTCGTCGCGTTGCTCGACGAGGGCTTCGCGCCCTGCGTGGACGGCGGCGGCGCGGCGCTCCCGTCGTCGGGCGCGGAGGCGGTCGTGACGGGATCCCCCTCGACCGCCGGCGTGGGCGGAGCTGCTTCCTTGGCTCCGAGGCAACCGGCGGCGAGGAGGGCGATGAGGAGGATGGGGACGAGGGAGCGCATGCGTCACCAGCCGAGCGGGGGTCAAAAGGCTCGTTGGTCGCGATGGTGAAACCTCGCGCCCGACAAGGTCGGAGAACAAGGTTGCCTGGGGCGAAATTTTTCTGAGGAAAAATTTCGCGATGCCTGACAAGCAAGGATGGGGGTGACTGGGATGTGACCGGACCTAGCCCATCCACCCGATTGATGTAACCATCCGGTTACGTATTCTCTCCATGGTCCGTGGCGAATACTGAGCACAGCGCGGCGGCTCAGACAACCCCGTCACTCCCATCCTTGCTTGTTGGAGGACCCAAAATTTTTCCGCAGAAAAATTTCGGCCCTGAAGAGAACGCTCTCCGACCTCGCGTCAGGAGGCCATGACCACGCGCGCCGACGCGAGCCCGCGCTTCACGAGCGAGGGGATGTCCAGGCGCCCCTCCTCCTTCTCGACGCGTTCGAGGGAGGCACCGGTGGACGGGTGGGAGGGGCCGAGGACGTCGCACACTTCGGGGCCGACGCTGATCTCGTACGTGCCGATCTCTTTCGCAGTGTCGATGATATCTACCTTGTCCCATGCGATGAGCGGGCGAAGGACGGGGAGCGGCGATGCGCGGTCGATCGAGCTCAGGTTGGGGAGCGTCTGGCTGCTGACCTGGCCGACGTTCTCGCCCGTCGCGAGCGCCTCGCAGCCAAGGCCCGGCGCCATCGCGCCGGCGACGCGCGCCATGAGGCGCTTGGACAGCACGAAATACAGGCGCTGGTCGGCCTTCTGGGTGAGCTCCCCAAAGAGCGGCCCGGCCGCAACGACGTGCACGCGCGCGATGCCGAGGTGCTTCGCGAGCGCGACGCACTTCTTCTCCGCCGCGTCGTCCGTGAACGGCTCCAGCGAGAAGTGGACGGCCTCGAGCTCGACGCCCTGCTCCTGGAGGAGCTTCGCCGCCACGGGGCTGTCGAAGCCGCCCGAGAGCAGCAGGAGCGCGCGCGTCATCCCTCCGGGCCAGGGCGCGCTCCCCTAGAAAAGGGTTCGCGGTCATATCCGAAGCCGGACGCGAGCCCTCATGCTCCGCGCGCGGCGTCCGAGATGCATGCGCGCCCTCGTGCTCACCCTCGCCCTCCTCGGCCTCGCGGCCGCTCCCACCGTCGGCGCCACCGCTTCATGCAGCTCGACGGGCGGCTTCCACGTCGAGGTCCCGAACACGGACGTCTCGATCACCGTGTACCAGGGCGCGTATCCCGTGTCCGTGATCGTGGACCTCGGGAACGACAACGACATCTGCTCCGACCAGACGATCGACTCGCTCGGGCTCCCGCCGCTGCCCGTGCTCCCCTGATCTCACTTCTTCTGGCCCTTGATCTGCGTCCAGTCGAAGTACTTCCCGCACTTCTTGCAGCGCCACTTGTTGGCGATCACGAAAACGACGGCCCGCTCCGAACAGTTCGGGCACGTCTCCACCATGCTCCGTCCGAGCGCGTGGTGCGGCTTGAAGCTTCGGGATTCTGCGAGTCGTCACTGCTTGATCGTCGCCGAGACGCCGCCCGTGGCGGGAAGCGCGCCCGCGAGCGTGGTCGAGGGGGAGAGCCCGACGGTGACGTCGAGCGCGAAGCCCGATGCCGGCGCGCCGATGCACGAGCCGCCCGCGAACGACTGCGCGACGACGCGGCCGGCGATCGCATCGAGGTCGTACGCGAACAGGACCGCGCCGTCGTTGATGCTTCCTCGGCAAACCGCGCTCAGTGCGTAATGGCCGCTGAAGAATTCTCGCAGGATGGGCCCGCTCGTCGTGGTCGGGCAGATGCCGGCACCGACGATGGCGCTCGTGACGACGTTCGCCTGGAGCGACCGCGCCTCGTCGATGACGAAGCCTCCGACGCGCTCCGTGTGCGTCGCATGCGCGCCCGCGGTCTGCGCCGCGCCGGGACCCGCGCAATCGAAGTGCTGGAACTGGGGCGCGGCTGCGGCGGCGCTCGCGCCGCCCGCAAGGACCGCGGGCACGCCGACGAGCGCGCCGTCCGCGGTGGCCGACCAGAGCGGAAGAAGAGCCAAGACGAGGAGAAGAACGACCGGCCGCACATGCCGAGAACCCGCGGAGGATGCATGAGCCTTGACGCGAGACCATGTGGCGCGCCGCAGCGCGCCGAAAGCCGAGACCTCACGACGCGCTTGCGCGCGCGTCTTGGTCCTCGCTGCGCTGCGGTCACGCCGTGAGGTCGAGGTTCCACATCTCGTCGCCGACGCGGTGCAGGTTCTTGATCGCCTTGCCCTTGGGCCCGCGCGGCATCTGCGCCCCCGGCACGAGCGCCTCGCCGACGGCGAGGGGGACCTTGTTCTTCTCGTCGCGCACCCATACGAAGTCGCCGGGCATGATGCCGGGATCCGCCTCGGTGATGCCCGGCGCCATGATGTCCGCGCCGTTGTTCACGAACTTGATCGCGCCCATGTCGACGGTCACGTAGCGCTTCGTCGGCTTCCTCTGCATGAGCAGACGACAAGTGGGCGCGATCCTCTCGGGCTCGCGCTGGATGAACGCGACGATGCGGCCGCCCGCGATGAGCACGTCGTGCTCGCCCGCATCCGCACGCTCGGTCGTCGGCGGGAAAGGGTCCGGGATGCCGAACGCATCCGCCAGGCTCTGCGCGAGGCGCGCGGCGTCCTTCTCTCGCATGCGCGCGCGGTGCCTGAGGCGGAGGTCCGTCATGCGGCGCGCAGCCTCGCACTCGGGTAAGAGCGTAACGCTTCGACGGGCCCGCTCCATCGTTGCCTGGGCCGAAATTTTTCTGCGGAAAGATTTCGGGTCCCCCACCAAGCAAGGATGGGAGTGACGCGAGCGTGAGAGGGCCCACGCGTCTCATCGTGGGCGCCTCCGACGGCCCGACAACATGTAACCGGATGGTTACATCCACACGGTTGGTGGGGGGCCGCCCCGACATCCCTGTCACCCCCATCCTCGCTTGTCAGGCATCGCGAAATTTTCATCAGAAAATTTCGCCCCAGACAGGGGTGCGCCCCGGCCTGCATGGAGAACGACCAGGCGCCGCAATCCTCAAACGGCGCCCCCGCCGCTGTGCGAGCGATGTTCGCGCGCCGCCTGCTCCTTGTCGCGGTCGTGCTCGCAGGGTGCGCGAGCGCGCCCTCCGGGCCGGACGCGGCCGCGATCACCGATCCCTCCGAGCTCGCGCGGCTGATCGGCGAGCCCATCGAGCAGATCCACGACCACACGGACCCCGCGCAGCATGTCGGCGCCTATGGGCTGCGCCTCGTCGCGTGGGACCCGCTCATCCCTGACGAGATCGGCACGGAGGGCTTCGCCGCCATGCGCATCGTCGACGACGTGGCCTACATCGGCACGGACGGCGCGCACGCGGGCTTCCTCATGGTCGACGTGAGCGATCCCGCGAAGCCGGTGCTGCTCTCCCAATACGTGACGCCCGGCGGCGCGAGCCAGGAGGCCGTCCCCTCGTCGGACGGGAACTGGGTCTTCCTCAACCTGCAGCGCCAGCCCGGCGCCGCAGACCTGCTCGCCGATCCCGCGCGCGGCACGGGCACCGGGATCCAGATCGTCGACGTCTCGGACAGGGCGAACCCGCGCTTCGAGTCGTTCGTCCCCGTGGAGCTCCTGGGCACGCACGTCATGATGTACTTCGAATGGCAGGGCAAGCAGTACCTCGTGTACAACGGGCAACCGCAGCGCCAGTCGCTCCCCACCGGCAGCGTCTACACGCCGCCGCCCGGGAACGACGTGAAGATCGCGGAGTTCACCGAGATCGCGGGGAAGCGCACGCTTCGGCCCGTGGGCGACTTCCGCTTGCCGGATTCCTTCTCCGCGATGACGTCGCAAGGGTGCTTCCCGCACGACCAGTACGTCTCCGAGCACCCGATCACGCACCAGCTCATCCTGTACGTGGCGCATTGGGACTGCGGCGCCGTCACCGTCGACCTCAGCGACCCCAGCATGCCGCAGCTCCTCGACGTGGACAACGTCGTCGAGCCTTCGACCCGCGACCGCATCCACTACTTCCGCCCTGACCCGACCCCGCGCGGCGGCCGCATCGTCGCGTACAGCGGGCCGGAGATCGATATCAGCCCCGGCGAGCCGGGGTATCTTCGCAGCTACGACGTGACGGATCCGGCTGATATCAGGCAGATCGGCGCGTGGCGCCTTCCGGGCGAGGTGGAGAACGACAAGCCGTTCGTCTTCAGCCCGCACAACTTCGACTTCAACGGCGACGTGCTCGCGCTCGCCCACTATCACGCGGGCGTGTGGCTCCTGAACATCAGCGACCCCGAGCATCCGAGCGCGATGGGGTACTACTTCCCGCACGGCAACGAGACCGACCCGTACCACGGCCCCGAGGTGTGGCGCAAGACGCCCAACTTCCCCGAGCCGTACTTCCCCAACGTGTACGAGGTGAAGTGGCACCGGGGGTACATCCTCGTCTCCGAGCGCGGATCCGGGCTCTACGTGCTGGAGCTCGCGCCTGGATATCAGCGGCCGTGAAACTCGCCCTCGCGCTCTTGCTCTTCCTCGCGCTGAGGTAGGGAAAGCAAGAGCGCGAGGGGAGCTTAGGACATCGCGCGTCAACATTCTTGTCTGGGGCGAAATTTTTCTGATGAAAAATTTCGCGTGCCCCCGCTGGCAAGGATGTGGGTGACGGGGTTGTGTCCTGCACGCTCCGCAGCTATCTTTTTCAAGGGGCTGAGAGTTCGATTCGAGTATGAACCTCATTAACCCCATTTTCCATCGAAAAGGTGAGAGGTGTCACCATGATGATCGCACGGCAATCGTTTCGGGACTTGAAGACGACCTCCTCGTGATCTGCATGGATTGCGGAGACTCGCGCCGACCAAGGTCCACCGGCTCTGTGATGAATGGGCCCAACGGGGATGCGGAATTCTTCGTCGATGCCGAAACTTGCCTGCATTCCCAGCGCGTCGCACTCGGAGGAAACAAGGGAGAGTACATCTTGTGCGTCTTTTGCGCCGTGGCGCTAGCGCGGCATAACTACTTGGGCTCAGTTGCCGCCGCGATAATCATGGGGCCGCGAGCCCCGACTGCTTTGCAGACCAGGATCGGCCACTAAACAGACATCCCCGTCACCCACCTCCTTGCCGAATGGGGACCCGAAATTTTTCCGCAGAAAAATTTCGGCCCTGACAACAATGTCGTCGCCGATGTCGCGATCGGCTTACGCCGCCTCGAAGATCCTGTCTACCATCCACTGCGGATCATAAGGCACGATCCGCGCGCGTCGCCTTCGGCGACCAGCCGCTTCGCGGCCTCGCGCGCTCTCGTGCCTTATGCTCCTCGGCGGATGGTTGCCAGGACTTCTCGGCGGCTTACGCCGCCTCGAAGATCCGGTCCACCATCCACTGCGGATCATAAGGCACGATATCGGCGTACTCCTGGCCGACGCCCAGGAACAGGATCGGCTTGCCCACCGCCTTCGCGATCGAGAGCGCGGCGCCGCCCTTGGCGTCCGTGTCCACCTTGGTGAGGATGACCGCGTCGATCCCCACGGCCTTGTCGAAGTGCACGGCCTGCTCGACGGCGTCGTTCCCCGCGAGCGAGTCGCCCACGAACACGATGAGGTCCGGCTTTGCCACGCGCTTGATCTTCTTCATCTCGTCCATGAGGTTCGTGTTCGTCTGCATGCGACCCGCCGTGTCGAGGAGCACGACGTCCTTCATGCGCCCCTTCGCGTGCTCGATCGCATCGAATGCCACCGCGGCCGGGTCGCCGCCCGCGTTCGTCTTGATGAACGAGACGCCGACCTTCTCCGCATGCTTCTCGAGCTGCTGGATGGCGCCCGCGCGGAACGTGTCGCCCGCCGCCATGACGCTCGTGTAGCCGTTCTCCTTGAGACGGAACGCGATGCGCCCGATCGACGTCGTCTTCCCCGTTCCGTTCACGCCCACGAACATGATCACGACCGGCTTCTTCTCCGCCGTCTTCTCCAGCACCCACGTGTCGAAGTCGATCGGCTTCACCGACAACGTCTCCAACAACGCCTCGCGAAGCGCCCCCTCCACCGCCGCCGGCACCTCGTCGATGCTCCCCACGCGGATGTTCGGAAGCTTCGCCTTCAACGCCACCTTGATCTCCTCCACCACCGGCAGCGCCACATCCGACTCAAGGAGCGACAACTCCAGATCCCACAGGAGATCGTCGATCTTGTCCACCTCGATCGCTCTCCTCTTCTCCGCCGCGCCTGCGGGCGCGGCTGGCGGCGTCGGCATCGGCGGCGGCGCCTGCACGGGCTTGGGAGCGGGAGACGCCGGCTGCGCGGGCTTTGCGACAGGCGGCGCGATCGGCGTGGGCCGCGCGACGACGGGCTCGAACTTCGCCTCGGGCTTGGGCGCGGGGGGCGCCGCCTTCGGAGGCTCCATCACGGCAGGCGCCGCGACGGGCTTCGCGACGGGCGCAGGCGGCGGCGTGGGCGGCGCGGCGGGCGCGGGCTTGGGCTCGACCTTGGGCGGCGCGGGCGCCACGGGCGCGGGCTTCGGCTCGACCTTGGGCGGCGCGGGTGTTGCGGGCGCGGGAGCCTTCCCGGCGCGCTCGGCCTCGACCTCGGCCTCGATGGCCGCGAGCTCGGCCTCCCAATCCTCCTCGACGTCGGCCTTCTTCGGCTTCGGCGCCGGGGCCTGGGTCGGGGCCGGGGCGACCGGCTCGACCCGCTTGGCGTCCTTGGCCTCCTTGGCGCCCTTGGCGTCTTCGAGCTTCGCCTCTTCCGCGACGCGGCCGGTGAACTTGGCGAGGCCTTTCTTCAGCGAGTCGAACATGCCCACGGGGCTTCAGCCTCCGTAGTAGGTTTCCAGCACGGCGTTCGCGCGCGCGAGCTCGTCCGATAGGCGGCCGATGTCCTTCGCGAGCTGCTGCTGCGCGCTCTCGAGGTTGTCCACGCGCGCCTCGAGGCGCGTCGCGGCGTCGGCGGCGGCGAGCTCCGCGTGCACGCCGCTGCCGAGGCTCGCGATGGTCTTCTGCGGATCGACGACGCGCGCGTGGACGAACGCGCCGGCGCCCAGCGGCACGAGCACCTCGTCGCCGGCGCTCGCGGTCGCGAGGTGCTGCAGCGTGGCGAGCGAGCGGCGCGCCTCGGCCGTCACCTCCATCAGGTATTCGCGCTGCGCCTCGAGCGCTCCGAGCTGTTGGCGGACCTGGTCGCTGCGGAGGACGAGCTCGCGCAGCTCCTGCTCCGAGGGCGCCTGCGCGGCGGGAGCGGCCACGTTACTTCACCATCGAGATCTTCTTCTCGACGACGGGGTCGGAGACCTTGTCGGCCGAGAGGGGCTCGACCTTCTCGATGAAGATCTGGTGACGGTTCGCGCGGTGGCGGCTGCCGATCGTGCTGAAGACGCGCTCGCGCGCCCCCTTCTCGTCCGTCCCGAGCGTCTCCAGGGAGAACGGGGTGAGGATGTGGCCCATGCGGAATTTGCCAGAGACGCGGAACGCCTGCATGCTGATCGGCGCGCACATCCCCGGGCGTGGTATAAACTTTAAGCGACCGCGCCGGCTTCGCGCCGCGTCCATGACGCTGCGTCGCCTCGTCCCCCTCGCGATCCTCGCGCTCGCGCTCCTCGCGCCCACGCTTCCCGCGCAGGGCGCGACCGGCGCGCCCGTGGGCGCGCACACCGCGAGCGTCGGCAACGCGACGCTCTCGTACTGGGTCGGGCCCAACGCGACGCAGGTCGACGAGGAGCTCTCGCTCGGGGAGCAAGGCCAGATCTGGTTCTGGCTCTCCGCGAACGAGACGCGCGCCGTGGCCTACCTCAACGTGACCTCCTCGAACGCGACGCTCGACATCCCGAATGGCAGCGTCGTCCTCGACGCGTCGGGGAACGGAACGCGCGTCCCCGCCAACGTGAGCTTCCGCACGACCATCGCGGACGCCGGCGTCGTGCACCAGGCGTACGCCTTCACGGGGCAGGTCTATCGCGAGGAGAACGGCACGCTGGTCCTCCTGGGCCCCATCTCGGGCTCCGGCACGTTCACCGTCGACGTGGGCGCCCTCGTCCCCGTCCCCACCGCCCCCGCGCCGGGGATCCCGAGCGCGTACCTCTGGGGCGGGGCCGCGCTCCTCCTCGTGGGCGCGATCGTCGTCGGCGTCTCGGTGCGCCAGCGCAACATCCGGCGCCGGATGAACGACAACCGCAAGCGCAGCGTCGTCATGCGCGAGCTGGAGCTCGAGAAGAAGCTCGAGAAGGCGAAGGACCCCGAGCAGGTGCAGGAGATCAAGCAGGAGATCCGCGCGCAGGAGAGCGTCCGCGAGAAGCGGCGCGAGCTCCAGATCCTGGAGGCCAAGCGCGCCGATGCGCAGAAGACGCTCGACCTCCTGAAGAAGCGTCACGAGTCCGGCGGCCTCACGAAGCTCCAGTACGACAACATGGCCGCGAAGAAGCAGGCCGACCTCGCCCGGATCGACGCGGAGATCGCGCAGATGGAGCAGGAAGACTCGTCTGGCGGCGCGGCGGCGTGATCCCTCTCCGTCCCCCCAATCGAACATCGCGAGGCGTGCGGGCTTTTCGAGAGCGAGATTTTTCTACGGAAAAATCTCGCACGACGGCTGGCAAGGATGGGTGTGACGGCGGAAGCCGATCCTGCGGCCCGCTTCTTGAGTTGCCGTCGTCGCGCCCGCAATGTGTAACCGTTCTGTTACGCGTTCCGAGACATCCTTCTACGTCATGGGGATCCACCCTCCTACGTCGGGGGCCTCATCGCCAGCCGACGCGCGAGATTTTCCGCAGAAAATCTCGCGCAGAAGCATCGAGGTCGATCCGTTGAGCACAATGCCAAGCTAGCAACCTTCAAGCCAGCCAGGGCAGCGTCTCTCCTCGTGCGCTGGCTCGTCGCGCTGATCGTCCTGGCGGCCCTCTTTCCACTCCCGACGGTCGCAGCGGCGTCCTGGAGCGTCGATGCCATCGTGGCCGTGAAGTCCGAGACGACCGCAGATTTCACGTGGCGCATCAGTGGGCTCAATCAGCCCCTCAGGCTCAAGATACCCGACGGGGGTTCATTCGTCGAGGTGCGGGACGACCAAGGCCGGGTTGTGCAGGCGAGCGCAACTGCAACCGAAGTGAACATCGCGGCTAGTTCGCGTCCCTACACGATCCGCTTCGCCCTCGAGGGCGACGACGAGGCGCCCTTCGTCTCCTTCCCCGCGCAGGTCGCCTCCGCGCCCGATTCGCCGGTCTCGGTCGGGATCACGCTTCCCGCCGGCTGGAGCCTCTCTGGCTTCCGCGACAACGACGACGACACGCCCGATGCACGGGGCACGTTCCACAAGACCGGCCCGACCTACGTCGAGTTCCTCGCGCTGCGCCCGGGCTTCACCGACGCAGGCCCGGACGCGCGTGTCTCTGGGCATGCCGTGCGGCGGGAGGCGTTCGCGAACATCAGTCGCGAGGGAATGCAGTGGTCCCTCGTCACGACCTACGACGCCGACGTGTACAGCCGCTCGTGGGACCTCGACGTGCCGGAGGGCGCGAGCGACATCCACGCCTACACGCCGCTGGGGGAGCTCGCGACGACGCGCACGGCGGACGGGATCGCCTTCCAGACGCCGTACCCCGTCGGATTCGGCCTCGGCGGACGATCGTTCACCGTCGAGATGACGCTGCCTCCGCCCGACCCGCACGGAGGCGCGTTCCGCGAGGCGAACCTCAGCGTGCGCGCCGCGGAAGGCGATACCGTGAGCCTCGTCGCGCGGCTCCCCGAGGGCGCGCAGTACGCCGGCGCGCGCGTGGCGGGCGGGCGCGAGGCGCCCTCGACGCAAAGCTCTGTGGCAACGCCGCTGCGCTACGAGGCCTCGGGGCCGCTAAGCGTCGGGGTCGCCTTCCTCCCGGCGCCGGCGGCCGGCCACGTGCAGTTCGAGGAGGGCGCGTTCGTCGTGGACGCGCCACGCGCGCTGGAGGGGGTCGCGCGCGCGACGGCCGCGAACGCCTCCGCTCTCCTTCCGCGGGTCTCGTCGTTCGCCCATGATGGCAACGATGCGCGCCCCTTCTTCGTCTCGTACACGGACGAGAACGTCTTCGGCTGGGAGGAAGGATTCTACAGCAACGGGCTGAACACGATCAGCATCCGCGCGTCGACGCTCGCGAACGTCACCGACGCGCGCGCGCACCTCGTGCCCGTCGGCATCCTGGTGCACGAGGCGACGCACGGGCTCATCGACCGCCGCGTGCCCGACGCGCCGCACAACCTGAGCTTCCTCCACGAAGGGCTTGCGCGCCTCGCGGAAACGCAGACGGAGGCGTACTTCCCAGACGAAGTCCTCGAGTGCGAGAAGGACTTCCTGTCCCAGCACTGCGAGGTCCACAGCGCGCGCCCAGGCGCCGCGGAGCTCCAGCAGCGCTACGCGAGCGGCGCGAGCTTCGACATCGCCTGGGGCGCGAACGGCGTCGGGGACGACGTGCGCGGCGACCTGTACGACTACTCGGGACTCGTGCTCCATGCGTACGTCGAACGCGCGCCGCCGGGGGCGCTGGAGAACGCGCTCCTGCACGTCGGCGCGACGAGGTTCGCAGGGCCCGACGGGAGCGACGCCGGCCGCCTCCTCGACATCCTCCTCGCGAACGCGCCGGGTACGACGGCGCAGGCGCTCCTCTACCCGAGCGCGGAAGCGGCGTCGCTCAGGCCCGGCGAGTTCGCCTTTTGTCTGGGCGACCTCGTGGCGCCCGCGTACCCCTGGGACGAAGGTGACGTGAAGCGGCCGCGCAACGGTTGCCCCGCGACGGGCTACGGGGCGCGAGATGCAGCCCTCCCCGCGCCACCGGCCGCGCCCACCACGGACGTCACGCCCACACCCCCCTCGGCTTCGCCAAGCCCGGTCGTGGCGCCGCCCCCGAAGATCAGCCCGCCCATCACCGGCGCGACGCCCGACGACCTGACGCCCACGCCCGACGGTGGCGAGGCGCCAGGCGCGATCGTCGACGCCACGCCGGGCGCGCGCCAGGCGCCGAGCATCGAGGTCCCCGCCCCTGCGCTTCTCGGGGGTATGCTGTGCATCGCGGTGGCGGCGCTCCTCGCGCGCCGCCGCTAGGCGTCCACGAGCACGACCGAGGTCCCGTCGTCGCAGGGTCCAGGACGCGCCTGCTGGCGCGACTACCCCTCGACGACGATCTGTGAGGTGCCATCGTCGAGGGCTTCCACTCGCAGCACGTGGTCGGCGCTATCCTTCACGTCCGCGATGTGCGTGATGAGGAGGATCTGCCGGAAGCGCCCTGAGAGCCCCGCGAGGGCGCGCAGGATGTTCCCCTTGCGGACCTCGTCCTGGCTGCCGAAGATCTCGTCGAGGGCGAGGAAACCGAACCCTTCCGTCCCCGCGCGCTCCGCGACGACCTGGCTCACCGCGAGGCGGAGGCACAGGTTCGCGAGGTCGCCCTCGCCCCCCGAGAAGCGCGCGAGCGCGAAGGGCTTCCCGTCGTCGTGCACGAGGATGTCGTAGTCCGCATCCACCTCGAGATCCGCGTACCTCCCTTCCGTGAGCTCGCGGAAGAGCCTCCCGGCGTGGAGCGAGAGGAGCGGGCGGATGCGGCTGATGAGGTGGTCCTTGAACGCCGGGAGCAGGCCCGCGTCGCGCTCACCGGCGAGCTCCTCGAGCAGGCGCACCCGCGCCTCGATGCCGGCCGCGCGCTCCGCGAGCGCCCGCTGCTGCGCGAGCGTCGTGGCGAGACGTGCCTCCTCGTCCTCGCGTCGCATGCGCTCGCCCACGGCGCGCTCGCGGCGGATGCGCGCGTCGTGCAGGCGCGCCTCGGTGGCGTGGGCGCGCGCCTCCAGCGCCTCGTGCGCCGCCGCATCGAACGCGAGCGACTCGCGCCGCGCCTGCACGAGGCCGCGCGCCTCGCGCGCCAGCGCCTCCCCGCGCGCGAGCTCCTCGATGAGCACGACGAGCTCGGGCTCGCGCTCCGCGTCGGCGACGAGGCGCGCGTGGCGGTCCCGCACCGCTTCGAGCGCGCGCAGGTGGACCTTGGCGGCGTCGAGCTCCTTCGCGTCGAAGGGCGCGCCCGCGAGCGCGGCCTCCTGACCGCGCAGCCGCGCCGCGCGCGCCTGCGCTTCCGCGAGCCGAGCGGCGCCCGCCGCGGCGCGCGACTCGTCGGCGGCGAGCTTCTCCAGCCGCGCCCGCAGGGCCGACTCGCGCG